>JBJMKE010000071.1:0-35490 GCA_045806005.1 Gaiellaceae bacterium | reverse complement strand
CGCGTAACCCTCCTCGCGGGCGCGCTCGAGCAGGGCCTCGAGCAGCTCGGCGCCGGTGCCGTGGCCGCGGTGGCTCGGGACGACGGCGATCGTCAGCTCCGGCGTCTCCTCGTCGACGAAGCCGAACCCCGGCGCGTCGGCGGGAAAGAGCCGGTACCACGCCGCCCCGTAGGCGTTCGGGCCCTCGAATGCGACCACGCCGGCGTCGCCCCGCCTGCCCCAGCTCTTGACGTAGCGGAAAACCGGCAGGTCGGGATCTCCCATCCGCCAGTGGTAGGCGTGGCGGAGCATGTCGCGGAGGAAGCGCATGTCCTGCAGGTCGACGGAGCGCAGCATCAGTCGCGCAGCTCCTGCGCGAGCTGGATCCGGTTGCCGTCGGGGTCGTACACGTCGAGGAGCCGCATCTCGCCGGTCAGCTCGAGGACTATGCCCACCTCGACGCCCGCCTCGCGCAGCCGGTCGGCCTCCACCTTGAGATCGGCGACGTCGACGTGCGCGACGCCGCTGTCGCCCGGCTCCGGTTCCCCCTCGGCCAGACCGATCTCCATCTCGCCGCGTTGCAGGGTCGACCAGCGCGCCTCGAAGTCGACCGCGAGCTCCTCGAACCCGAGCAGCTCGCGATAGAAGCGACGGCCGTCGTCGAGGTTCCGGACGTGGTACCAGACGGTCGGCGCCATGCCCCATCCTTACAAGGCGAGCCCTGGATCCTCGAGGCTCTCCTTGAGGGTCTGGAGGAACGCCGCGGCGGGGGCTCCGTCCACGGCCCGGTGGTCGAACGTCCCGGTGAGCGTCACCAGCGGCCGCACCGCCGTGCCGCCGTCGACCGGGACGACGCGCTCCTCGGTCGCCCCGACGGCGACGATCGCCGCCTGCGGCGGGTTGAGCACCGCGGTGAAGCGCTCGACGGCGTACATGCCGAGGTTGGAGATCGTGAACGTGCCGCCCTCGAGATCCTCGGCGCGGAGCTTGTTCTCGCGCGCCCGACCGACGAGGTCGGCGCGGACGTGCGCGATCTCGCTGAGCGAGAGGCGCTCGGCCGTCCGGACGACGGGCACCACGAGGCCCTGCGGCGCGGCCACGGCGAGGCCGACGTTCGCGGTCGGATGGAGCAGGATCGCATCGTCGGTGAACTCGGCGTTCACCTCCCGATGGCGCATGAGCGCCTGCGCGCAGATCTTCGTCAGGACGTCCGTGACGGTGACGCGCACGTCGGGGTCGCGCTCGCGCAGCTTCGCCACCAGCGCGTTCGCACGCGACATGTCGGCCGACGCCTGGAGCTGGAAGACGGGGATCTGCCACGCCTCGGTGAGGCGGCGCGCGATCGTCTTGCGGACCTTCGTGAGCGGGACACGCTCGACCTCGCCCGCCGAAACCGGAGCTTGTGACAACTTGTCACTAAGTTCGGCTCGAGTCGGGCCTCCGGCCTCGGCTCGCTCGACGTCCTCGGCGACGATCCGGCCGTCGGGCCCGGTGCCGCGGAGGCCGGAGAGCTCGATGCCCCGCTCCCGCGCGATGCGGCGCGCCAGCGGCGACGCCTTGATCCGCCCATTTTCGGAAGCCGCCGGAGCGGGAGCCGGCTCCTCCTTCGCTTGTAACACAGTGTCACTAACTGTTTCGGGAACGGGCGGAGCGGGCGGTTTGCCTGCGACCTCCGGCACGTCTTCGCCCTCCGCTCCGATGAACGCCACCGTCTGCCCGACGGGCACCTCGCCCTCCGGCACCGCGATCCTGAGCAGCACGCCTGCCGCCTCGGCCTCGACCTCCTGCGTCACCTTGTCGGTGTCGAGCTCGAACAGCGGCTCGCCCTTCTCGACCGGCTCGCCCTCGGACTTGAGCCAGCGCACGATCGTGCCGGACTCCATGCCCTGGCCGAGCCGCGGGAGGATGACCTCGGTCGCCACCGCCTATGAGCCCTTGCCGACGGTTCGCTTGATCGCGGCCAGCACGTCGTCGGCGTGCGGGACGACGAACGCCTCCATCACCGGCGCGAACGCCAGCGGCGCGAACTTCGCGCCGACCCGCTCGATCGGCGCGTCGAGCCAGTCGAACGCCTGGTACTGGAGGACGGACGCTACCTCGGCGCCGAAGCCCATCCGGGTCACCGCCTCGTGCGCGACGACGGCCCGGTTCGTCTTCTTCACGGAGGAGACGAGCGTCTCCTCGTCGAGCGGCTGCAGCGTGCGCGGGTCGACGACCTCCACCGAGATGCCCTCGCTCTCCGCCTCCTCCGCCGCCTTCAGGCTCTCGTGCACGAGCCGGCCGGTCGCGATCACGGTCACGTCCTCGCCCTCGCGATGGACGCGGGCGCGGCCGAGCGGGATCGGCTCGATCTCCTGCGGCACGTCGCCCTTGAGCGGGTACAGGGTGCGGTGCTCGAAAAAGACGACGGGGTTGTCGTCGTAGATCGCCGACCAGAGGAGCCCGCGCACGTCTTCCGGCGTGGACGCGAAAACGACCTTGAGCCCCGGGATGTGGACGAACCAGGCCTCGAGCTGCTGTGCGTGCTGCGCACCCGGCGACCAGCCGGCGCCGCCCTGCGTGCGGAAGACCACCGGGACGGTGAGCTGCCCGCCCGACATGTAGCGGAGCTTCGCCGCCTGGTTCACGACCTGCTCGGAGGCGAGCGTCAGGAAGTCCTCGTACATGATCTCGGCGACCGGGCGCATGCCCTGCATCGCCGCGCCGATCGCCGTGCCCGCGAGCGCCATCTCCGAGATCGGCGTGTTGCGCACGCGCTCGGAGCCGAACTCGTCGAGCATCCCGGCCGTGACGCCCATCGAGCCGCCCATCTCCGCGATGTCCTCGCCCATGATGAAGACGTCCTCGTCCTGGCGCATCGCACTCGACAGCGCGTCGCGAACCGCCTCCCGATAGGTGACCTCAGGCATAGATGTTCTTGAGCGCGTCTTCCGGCGCCGGGTCGGTGCCGTTCTTCGCGAACTCGACCGAGGCCTCGACGATCTCGGTGACCTCTGTGTCCAGCTCGCCGAACTCCTCGTCCCCCATCCCGAGCTTCTCGCGCAGCCGCTTGATCGGGTCGCGCGTCTCGGCGAGGGCCCGCGCCTCGTCCTTGTCGCGGTAGACCTGCGGGTCGCCGATGTAGTGGCCGTGAAAACGGACGCAGTCGAGGTGGAGGAAGACCGGGCCCTTGCCGGACCGTGCGTGGTCGAGTGCCTGCCGCGCCGCCTTGTACACCGCCTCGACGTCCTGTCCGTCAGCCTTCAGCGCCTTCATGCCGAACGCCTTCGCGCGCAGGGAAAGGTCACGGATCGGGGAGTGCTGAGACTCCGGGGTCGACTCGGCCCACTTGTTGTCCTCGAGCACGAACACCGCCGGAACCGTCCAGAGCTGGGCGAGGTTGAGCGCCTCGTGGAAGGTGCCGATGTTCGTCGCCCCGTCGCCGAAGAACGCGACCGCGACGCGAGGCTCGCCGCGCATCTGGAAGGCGAGCGCGGCACCGGTGACCAGCGGCAGCCCGCCGCCGACGACGGCGTTGGCGCCCATGTTCCCGCGCTCGACGTCGAAGAGATGCATCGAGCCTCCGTAGCCGTGCGAGCAGCCCTCCTGCTTGCCGTACAGCTCGGCCATCAGCTCGTTGGGATGCGTCCCCTTCGCGAGCGTGTGCCCGTGCGCGCGGTGCGTGGACGCGATGACGTCGCCGTCCTCGAGCGCGCGGCACACGCCGACGGCGCACGCCTCCTGGCCGATCGCGACGTGGAGAAAGCCCGGCAGCTCGCCCGCGCGGAAGCGCTCCTCGACCTTCTCCTCGAAGCGGCGGATGAGGAGCATGTCGCGCAGGACGTCGCCGAGATCGCTCTTTCCCAGGCTCGTTTTCTGCTCGACCCTCGCCACGGCCGGAGTGTACGGTTCGCGCCGTGCGGCTGGTCGAGCAGTGGAACCGCATCGAAAGCGGCCTGGATCCGAGGTGGAGCGACGTCCGTTTACGGCTCCGAGTCGGCACGCAGAAGACGCGCGAGCGCGCCGCTGCGCTGCTCGGGCCGGCCGGCCCCGGCTTCGCCGGCGACACGATCCGCTTCTACGTCGCGCGCGGCGGACACGGGATCGGACCCGAGGCTGCGCGCCGGCTCCTCGGCCGGATCGACGCGGAGGGAATCACCGGCGTCCTCTCGCTCGTCTCCTCGAGCGAGGCCGAGGCGGCGCCCGAGGTGGCACGGTCGACCCTCGCCGCGGAGTGGGCGGCGGTGCTCGAGGTGCTGCCGTCCGACTGGAGCGACCTCGTCGCCGAGCTCGAGCTCGACTCGAGCGCCGACGTCGACCGCGCCGCCGTCTTCTGCGCCCCCCTGAATCCGATCCAGTCGACCGGCAAGCCGGGCTTCCGCTTCCGCTGCGCGAGCTCGCGCGGCTACGGCGCCTCGGCCGGCATGGTCGGCCGCTGCCTCGAGCGGCTCGACGAGGCCGACATCGGCGGCCGCGTCCACATGACGCGGGTCCTCAGCGAGGTGAACCCGGTCGGGACGCAGGGCGCGACCTTCCTCGTCGGCCGCCGCCCGGTCTGATGCCTGATCCCGTCGCGTGGACCATGGTCGAGCCCGGCTGGGCAGTCGTCGCGAGCGACGGGAGTGAGGTCGGGAAGCTCGACCAGGTGCTCGGAGACCCCGAGGCGGACATCTTCGACGGTCTAGCCGTGAGAGCCGGCAACGTCCTGGACAAGCCGATCTACGTCCCGTCGGAGCAGGTGGGAGCGATCGAAGAGGGAACCGTTCACCTCACGATCGAGGCCGAGGCGTACGCGCGACTGGCGCCGTACGACGAGCCGCGGCCGGCGCCCTGACCGCAGCGTTGGTTACGGTCCGTCCGTGGTGGTAAGGAGGACGGCATGAACGGCGGCCTCGGCCTGTCGGGAGCGACGAAGCGCGTAGCCGAGCACGCGCGTGCCTTCGTGCGGCTCGAGATTGAGCTCGCGCAGGCCGAGCTCAAGAAGAAGCTGGCCCAGCTCGGCGCCGGCCTCGGGGTCACCTTCACGGCGGCCCTGTTCGCCTTCCTCGCGCTCTGCTTCGGGCTCGCGGCGGCCGCGGCGGGACTGGCGACCACCCTCTCGGTCTGGCTCTCGCTTCTGATCGTCTGCGGCGGGCTCGTCCTGCTCGCCGCGATCCTCGGCCTCGTCGGCTACGCGCTCCTGCGCCAGGGCGCGAACGCGGTCCCCGAGCAGGCGATCGAGGAAGCGCAGGCGACCTCGGAGGCGTTGCGCAATGGGCACTGAGTCCGAGCTGCGGGAGGAGATCGCCGCCGAGCGCCGCGAGCTCACCGACGCGGTGGCGTCGCTGCGCACCGAGCTCGACCACGCGGCCGAGCGCGGGAAGAAGATCGGCATCGTCCTCGGCGCCGCCCTGGCGGCCCGGATGCTGATCAAGCGCCTCCGCAGCGACGACTAGGGCGTCTAGGCGCGCAGCACGGCGTCGAAGCGCGACGCGAGCGCGTCGACGATCGAGGCGCGCACCGGCGCGACGTCCTCGTCCGTCAGCGTCCCCTCGGGAGAGCCGAAGGCCAGCCGGAACGCGAGCGAGCGTTTCCCCTCGCCGATCTGCTCGCCGCGGTACTCGTCGAAGACCTCGAGCTCGCGCAGCAGCTCGCCGGCCGCCTCCCGGATCGCCGCGAGCAGCTCCGCCGCCGGGACGTCCTCGCCGACCACGAAGGCGAGATCCTGGCGCACCTCCGGGTAGGGACTGACCGGGTCGAACCCGACCACCTCGGGCGCGGATTCGGCGAGCGCGTCGAGATCGAGCTCGAACGCGCCCCAGAGCCCGTCGACCTGCGCCGGATGGAGCTCGCCGAGCCAGCCCTCCGCCGTGCGCGCCGCCTTGCCCGGGTGGAGGAACGGCTCGCTCGTCCGCTCGTACGTCGGATCGAGGCCTAGCGCCGAGTAGATCTGCTCGACGGCCCACTTCGCCTCCGCGAAGCCGCCGTCGGCGATGCCGGCGACGTGCCAGTGCTCCTCGGGCAGGTCGGCGGCGGTGCCGCGGTAGACGCGCGCGACCTCGAACAGCGCGACGTCCTCGATCCCGGCGTCGGCGTTCCGGCGCGCCGGCTCGAGCAGCGAGGCGTAGAGGTCGGTGCGGAGCGCCGCCGCCTCGGACGAGAGCGGCTCGGGCAGGCGAAGGTCTCCTTCCGCGACGAAGGTCGGCGTGTACGCCTCGGCGTAGCCCACGCCGACGAGCGCGTCCTCGACGAGGCGTCGCAGCCGCTGCGAGCGCGTGAGCCGCCCGAACATCGCCTCGCGCCGCGGCAGCGTGAACGGGACGTCCGGCAGCTTGAAGCGGGCTACCTCCTCGATCAGGTCGACCTCGCGCGTCACGTCGCGCGCGCGCCACGTCGGCACGCGGTAGCCGCGCTTCAGCCGGTCGAACCCGATCGGCGCGAGGATCTCGGCTTGCTCCTCCTCGGGCACCTCGAGGCCGATCAGCCCACTCGTGCGCTCGGGCCGGAGGGGGATCGTCGCCTGCTTCGGCATCCCCGCCTGCACGTCTTCCGCCCCGGTCCAGCGGGCGCCGCTCAGCTCGACGATGAGCTGAGAGGCGTACGTCGCCGCGGGCCCGGCCACGTACGGGTCGACGCCCTTCTCCCAGCGGTTGGAGCCCTCGGTGCGCAGCGCATGCCGCTCGGAGCTGCGCAGGATCCCGACCGGCTCGAAGTTCGCCGCCTCGAGCAGGACGTTCGTGGTCGTGGCCGAGACCTCGGTCTCCTCGCCGCCCATGATCCCGGCCAGCCCGACCGCCCGCTCGCCGTCGGCGATCACGAGATCCTCGGCGCTCAGCGTGCGCTCCTCGCCGTCGAGCGTGCGCACCTTTTCGCCCTCGCGGGCCCGCCGCGCGACGAGCCCACCGCGCAGGAGGTCGAGGTCGTAGGCGTGGAGCGGGCTGCCGAGCGCGAGCATGACGTAGTTGGTCACGTCGACGACGTTCGAGATCGAGCGCACGCCGGAGCGGCGGAGCCGGCCTTTGAGCCAGAGCGGCGACTCGCCGATGGCGACGTCGCGGAACGTCCGCCCGATGAAGCGGAGGCAGCCCTCGGGGTCGTCGATCGCGATCCCGACCGGCTCCTCGCCGTCGCGCGGCGGCTCCTCGCCCGGCATGGGCAGCAGCTCGCCGCCGAGGAGCGCCGCCACCTCGCGCGCCACGCCGTAGACGGCGAACAGATCCGCCCGGTTCCCCGTCGCCTCGAGATCGAGCACCTCGTCGACGAGCGGCAGCACGTCCTCGAGCGGCGTTCCGGGCTCGAGCGAGTCGTCGAGGACGATGATCCCCGAGTGGTCGGTGCCGAGGTCGAGCTCGTCCTCGGCGAGGATCATCCCCTCCGACATCCGGCCGCGCAGCTTGCGCCGCTCCAGCGTCAGCCCGTTGGGGAGCGTCGCGCCCGGGAGCGCGACCGCGACCTTCGCGCCGGCGCCGAAGTTCCAGGCGCCGCAGACGATCGAGTACGGCCGATCCTCCCCGACGTCGACGGAGGTGAGCTGGAGCCGGTCGGCGTCGGGGTGCTTCTCCGCCTCGAGCACGTGACCGACGCGGAACAGCGCGAGCTCGCCTGCGACCCCGACCCGCTCGACGCCGTTCACCTCGGCGGTCGAGATCGAGAGCGCGTCGGCGATCTCGGCCGTCGTCGCCTCGACCTGGACGTACTCGCGCAGCCAGCTGACCGGGATCTTCATCGGAACTGGCGCAGGAAGCGCAGGTCGTTGTCCCAGAACGGGCGGATGCCGGAGATGCCGTAGCGCAGCTGTGCCGTCCGCTCGATGCCCATCCCGAAGGCGAAGCCGGTGTACTCCTCCGGCCCCCAGCCGACGAACTCGTACAGGTACGGGTCGACCATCCCCGAGCCGCCCATCTCGATCCAGCCCGAGTGCTTGCAGATGGGGCAGCCGGCGCCGCCGCAGTTGAAGCACGAGACGTCCGGCTCCATCGACGGCTCGGTGAACGGGAAGTAGTGCGTGCGGAAGCGCACCTCGCGCTCGGGCCCGTACAGCTCCCGCATCACGTGGAGGAGCGTGCCCTTGAGATCCGCGAGCGTGATGCCCTTGTCGATGGCGAGCCCCTCGAACTGGTGGAAGATCGGGAAGTGGGTCGCGTCGATCGTGTCGCGCCGGTAGACGCGGCCGATCGAGACCATGTAGATCGGCGGCCGCCGCTCCTCCATCTTGTGGATCTGCGCCGGCGAGGTCTCCGTGCGGAGCAGGGTCTCGTCGTCGAGGAAGAGCGAGGCGCGGGGCGAGCGGGCGGGATGCCAGTCCGGGAACCCGAGGGCGTCGAAGTTGTAGCGGGACGTCTCGACCTCGCGGCCGTCGACGATCTCGTAGCCGAGGCCGAGGAAGATGTCCTCGACGTCGCGGCGGACGAGCGTGGACGGGTGGAGCGTGCCCCGCGGCCGCAGCTTCGGCGGGCCGAGCAGCTCGGCCGGGAGCGTGACGTCGGCGCGCTCGGTCGCGAGCCGCTCCTCGAGCTCGGCCCGGGCCAGCTCGTTCTCCCGCCGGTCGAGCGCCGACTCGACGGTCTCGCGAACGGCGTTGAGCGTCATCCCGGTCTCGCGGTCGCGTACGTTGCGCAGCGCGAGCTTCAGCGCGCTGCTGCGGCCGAGGAAGCGGACGCGGACCTCCGAGAGCGCGGCGAGCGAGCTCGCCTCGCTCGCGGCGGCGAGCGCCTCCTGCTCGAGGTCGTGGGGATCCACTGCGGCGACAATATCCAAGGTCTTCTCCTCCTTTCGCGGGCACGGGAACGGGGACGATCACGCCCCGGCTCGAGCTGAGGAGCGACGCCCGGCTAGCGCGCCGACGCCCCGGCTACGGGCCGGGGCGGCATAAAGGCGAACACGCGCGACGCAGACATCTGTGCGGATACTACCCGGCATGGCCGAATACGACTCCTTCGCGCCCGACTACGACCTCTGGGCCGCAGACATGACGGAGGACGTCGCGTGGTACGTCTCCCTGGCGCGCGACGCCGCCGAGCCGATCGTCGAGCTCGGTATCGGGACCGGGCGGGTCGCGATCCCGATCGCTCGGGAGACGGGCAAGCGCGTGATCGGCTTCGACCGCTCTCCGGCGATGCTCGCGGTCGGCCGCGAGCGGGCGGGCGACCTGCCGGTCGAGTTCCGCGAGGGAGACATGCGCGAGCTCGAGCTCGACGCGGCCGCAGATCTCGTGATCTGCCCGTTTCGCGCGCTGCTCCATCTGCCGACGTGGGCCGACCGGCGCCGCACCTTCGAGCGCGTCGCGGCGTCGCTCCGGCCGGGCGGCAGGTTCGCGTTCAACGTCTTCGCCTTCAGCGGCGAGGTGGCCGCACGCCTGAACGGGGCCCGGCAGGAGCGGGGCGGCTCGTGGGAGATCCCCCGCTACGTCTGGGCCGACAGCCGGATCGACATCACGCGCGGCCGGGGCGACGAGGAAGCCGGGACGTTGCGGCTCTGGTGGATCGGGCGCTCCGAGCTCGAGGGGCTGATCGACGTCGCGGGGCTCGAGGTCGAGGCGCTCAACGGCTGGTTCGACGGGCGGCCCTACGACGACTCGTCGCTCGAGATGGTGTGGATCGCCCGCAAGGCGTAAGCGCCTACGACTCGATCGCGCGGCTCTACGACCCGTGGAGCTCGAGCGTCGTCGAGGACGTCTCCTTCTACGTCGACGAGGCGCTCGCCGCGAAGGGGGAGGTGGTGGAGCTCGGAGTCGGCACCGGGCGGATCGCGATCCCGACCGCGCTCGCCGGCGTGCACCTGATCGGCGTCGACTCCTCCGCCGAGATGCTCGCCGTCTGCGCGGAGCGTGCGCGCGAGGCCGGCGTCCCCGAGCGGCTCGACCTGCGGCTCGGCGACCTGCGCCGGCCCCCGGTCGACGAGCGCGTCCCGCTCGTGACGTGTCCCTTCCGGGCCTATCTCCACCTGCGGGACGACGCCGAGCGGCTCGAGGCGCTGCGCGCCGCGCGGGAGCTCCTCCGTCCCGGCGGGCGCCTCGTCTTCGACGTCTTCACGCCGTCGCGCGAGGACATCGAGGAGACGCACGGCCGCTGGATCGAGCGTGAGCCGGGCATCGACGAGCGGGCCGACTGGGATCTCCGGGAGCAGACGCTCACGCTTTCGGTGCGCGGCCGGCAGGGCGAGTCGACGATGACGCTGTGGTGGGTCGAGCCCGAGCGCTGGCACTCGCTCCTCGCCGAGGCGGGCTTCGAGGTGCTCGCGTGCTACGGCTGGTTCGACCGCCGGCCGTTCGCCGGAGGCGAGGACAGCGTCTGGATCGCCCTCCGCAGATGATGCGCGCAAATTGCGACAAAATTGTTGAGGCTGGGCCTTGATCCGGTGACCCGGTTCGCATAGGTTCCTCCTTGCGCCGAGCACGGAGCGCAAGTAGGTCGAAACCACGACCGAGCGGTCGGACGAAGAGGGAGCAATCCCGAGGCGAAAGGCCGGTTGGACGAGGGGGACGAAAGCGAAACCGGCTCGGCGAATTCTTTGGTCCGGCCCCGCAAGGGGCCGGACTTTTTTCCGGACCGACGGCCGGTAGCAGCTACCGGCAAGAAACGCCGGCACCTTCGTCACGGATCCGTGACGTCCCGCTCGGGCAAGCGGCGAGTCTCGTTACGAAGGCGTGACGGTGCCTGCTACCGGTCTTGGCGCGAGAGCTCGTAGAGCGCGATCGCACCCGCCAGCGCGACGTTGAGCGACTCGCCGCCGCCCGGCTGCGGGATCGAGGCGCGCTCGTCGCAGCGCGCGAGCACCTCGGCCGGCAGGCCCGCCCGCTCGGCGCCGAGCACGAGCACCGTCTCGTCACCGGAATCCAGCTCGGAGAGCGGGATTCCGCCGCTCGGCACGAGAGCGATCCGCCTCCCCTGGGGCGCGTCGAATTCGCTCAGCGGCACGCGGAAGACGGAGCCCATCGACGCGCGCAGCGCCTTCGGGGCCGTCGGGTCGGCGCAGCCGTCCGAGAGCGCGACCCCGGCGCCGAACGCGTCCGCCGCGCGCAGCAGCGTGCCCACGTTGCCGGGATCGCCGACGCGCCAGAGCGCGAGCGTGACGGGCCGCACCCCGCCGGGCAGGTCCTCCCGGCGGTACACCGCGACGACGCGCGGCGGATGCGCGAGCGTCGAGACCTCGGCCAGCAGCGCCGGCTCGACGTCCTCGCCGGCGACCAGCAACTCGACCGGCTCGATTCCGGCGGCCGCCTCGACCAGGTCCTCCCCCTCGACGACGAACAGCCCGAGCTTGTCGCGCCAGCGCCGATCGTGGAGCTTGCGGACGAGCTTGAGCCGCTCGTTGTCGCGGGAGGTGATCAGGCGGCCGGCTGGCTCTCGAGCGCGGACTTCGCCTGCTCGGCGATCGCGCCGAACGCGACGGGGTCGCTGACGGCGAGGTCGGCGAGCACCTTGCGATCGAGCTCGATCCCGGCCTTCGAGCACCCGTGCACGAACTGGTTGTACGAGAGCCCGTTCGCGCGCGCCGCCGCGTTGATCCGCGTGATCCAGAGCTTCCGGAACTCGCGCTTCCGCACCTTCCGGTCGCGATAGGCGTAGACGAGCGAGTGCTCGACCTGCTCCTTCGCGTAGCGGTAGTGCGTGCTCTTGCGGCCCCAGTAGCCCTTGGCCTGCTCGAGGACCTTGCGGCGCTTCTTGTGCGCGTGAACGGCTCGCTTGACGCGTGGCATCGCGCTACATCCCCAGCATCTTCTTGATCGCGCCGCGGTCGGCGCCCGTGACCTCGCGGTCCTTGCGGAAGCCGCGCTTACGCTTCGACGACTTCTTCTCCAGGTTGTGGCTCCGCATCGCCGGCCGGCGCAGGACCTTGCCCTTCGCCGTCACCTTGAACTTCTTCCTGACGGAGCTCCGTGTCTTGACCTTCGGCATCTCGTTTCACTCCCGCATTCTTCGTCGGGCCCAGCAGCATCACCATGTTGCGTCCGTCCTGGAGGGGCTGTGACTCGATCTGGCCGATCTCCTTGACGTCGTCGGCGAGCCGGAGGAGCAGATCGCGGCCCCGCTCCGGGTGGGTTTGCTCCCGTCCCCGGAACATGATCGTGACCTTCACCTTCGCGCGCTGGTTGAGGAATCGCTCGACGTGGCCCTTCTTGGTGTTGTAGTCGTGCACGCCGATCTTCGGCCGGAACTTGATCTCCTTGACCTGGATCTGGCTCTGGTGCTTGCGGGCCTGCTTCGCCTTCTGCTCCTGCTCGTACTTGTACTTGCCGTAGTCCATGACCTTGGCGACGGGGGGATCGGCCTGGGCTGCGACCTCGACGAGGTCGAGGTTCTTGCCGTAGGCGTACTCCCGTGCATCGTCCGTGGTCTTGATTCCGAGCTGGCTGCCGTCGTCGTCGATCAGCCGAACGCGGGGAACGCGGATCGCATCGTTGATGCGAGTCGTGTCCCGCGGCGCTGGGCGAACCTGGTCGAACGGCCGGCGTCTGGGCCTCAAGTGGTGCTCACCAAGTCGGGCTTGATCCTCCTGTCTCGTTTACGCAACTGAAAAGCCGCTGCATGCAGCGGCCCGTTTCTCCAGTCGAGTTCGCACTCGGTTGAACCTGCCAGCGCCGGTGTGGGCCGGAAGGTGAGGAACGGGTCCGCCCCTGCTTCTCAGACGTCAGAGGGTAGCAAGCCTTTCGAGCAGAGACGAGAGCGACAGGGTCGACTGCTCGCCTCCGCGCTCGCGCACGGCGAGGCTGTCGTCCGACTCGCGGTCGCCGTAGACGACCGTGACCGGGACCTTCTCGAGCTCGGCCGCGCGGATCCGCTTGCCGATCGTCTCGCTCGGCTCGGCGGTCTCGGCCCGGAAGCCGGCCTCGCGCAGACGGAGCTCGAGCGTGCGCGCCGCGTCCGCGTGCGCCTCGCCGACCGGCAGCACGCGCACCTGCACCGGCGCGAGCCAGAACGGCATGTCGCCGCCATAGTGCTCGAGCAGGATCCCGATGAAGCGCTCGAGCGAGCCGAACAGCGCCCGGTGGATGACGTACGGCGTGTGCTCGTGGTTGTCCGCGCCCATGTAGGTGCAGCCGAGCCGCTCCGGCTGCTGGCCGTCCAGCTGGATCGTCCCCATCTGCCAGGGGCGGCCGAGTGCGTCGTCCATGAAGAAGTCGATCTTCGGCCCGTAGAAGGCGCCCTCGCCCTCGGCGAGGCGATACGGCAGGCCGATCCGCTCGAGCGCCCGCACCAGCACGCCCTCGGTGTGGTCCCACTGCTCGTCGGTGCCGAGCTTGTTGTCGGGCCGCGTCGCGAGCTCCGCGTGCGCGAGCTCCCGCACGCCGAACGTGTCATAGAGGAAATCGACGTAGTCGAACATCGCGTCGATCTCCTCCTGGACCTGCTCCTCGGTGCAGAAGACGTGCGCGTCGTCCTGGCTGAACTGCCGCGCGCGGGTCAGCCCCTGCAGGCTGCCGGTCGGCTCGTCGCGGTGGAGGACAGCGGCCTCGGCGTAGCGGATCGGCAGCTCGCGGTAGCTGCGGAGCTGCGTATTGAACAGCAGCATGTGTCCCGGGCAGTTCATCGGCTTGAGGCCGTAGAGAGACTCGCCGTGCTCGATCCGGAACAGGTTCTCGCCGTACTTCTCCCAGTGGCCGGAGCGCTTCCAGAGCTCGACGTCCCACATCAGCGGCGTCTTGACCTCGTCGTAGCCGCGCTGCGCGTTCTCGCGCCGCCGCAGGTCCTCGAGCGCGTTGTAGATCGCCATCCCCTTCGCCGTCCAGAGCGCCGAGCCGGGCGAGTACTCGGACATGTGGAAGAGGTCGAGCTGCGGGCCGAGACGCCGGTGGTCCCGGCCGCGCGCGCGCTCGAGCCGCTCGAGGTGCGCGTCGAGGTCGGCCTGCGAGAAGAAGGCGGTGCCGTAGATGCGGGTCAGCTGCGGGTTCGCGGAGTCGCCGCGCCAGTACGCGCCGGCGAGGCCGGTCAGCTTCAGCGCCTTGATCGGCTTCGAGTCCTGCAGGTGCGGCCCGCGGCAGAGGTCGGTGAAGTCGCCCCCATCTCCATGTTGTCGGTAGAGCGAGATGTCGCCCTCGGCGGTGTCGACCAGCTCGAGCTTGTACGGGTCGTCGGCGAAGAGCCGTCGCGCCTCGTCGCGCGAGATCTCCTGCCGCTCCCACTCCCTCCCTTCGGCGAGCTCGCGCTCGATCTCGGCCTGGATCCGCTCGAGGTCCTCCTCGCGGATGGGCTCCGGGAAGTCGAAGTCGTAGTAGAAGCCGTTCTCGATCGGAGGCCCGATGGCGAGCTTCACCCCCGGGAAGAGGCGCGTGACCGCCTCCGCGAGCAGGTGCGCCGACGAGTGACGCAGCACCGCGAGCGCATCCGGATCGGACTTGTCGCGCGTGGTCAGGATCTGGATCGGCTCGCCGTCGGCGAGCGGCAGCCGGAGATCCTGCACGCGCCCGTCGATCCGGATCAGCACCGCCTGCTCGGCGAGCTTCGGCCCGATCGCGCGCGCTGCGTCGAGACCGGTCGCGCCGTCGGGAAGTTCGAGCTCCGAGTTGTCGGGTAGGACGACCTTCATGTCAGAACCGGCCAAGGATATGCACCCCCGCGAAGACGACAGGAACGAGGAACTCGAGGAGTCTCCGGTGCCGGACCCGACCGCGAAAGAGACGGACGGAGAAGACGACCCGGAGGCCGACTAGCGAGGTGTCGTGATGCGCTCGGAGCGCATGGGCCGAGTCTAATCGCGGAACTCCATCAGGATCCAGGGCGCCGTGTTGGCCGTCGTCGGGCTCGTCGCGCGAGACCTCGACGAACCCCGCTCGCTCCCAGGCTCTTACCGCGGCCTCGTTCCAGGCGTAGGGATCGACCGTCACCCTCTCGCGGCCACGCTCGTCGCGGAGGTGGATCGCCATGGCGCGGGCCGCATCCGGGCCCAGGCCGCGCCCGCGGGCGGCCGGCACGAGGAACACGTCCAACCCCTCCGGGTGGACCTGCAGGTACCCCACCGGCTCGCCCGCCTCCTCGACGATCCACGCCTCGACTCCCTCGCGGGCGAACCGCTCCTCGATCTCCGCGCGGGTGAACGTCTCGTTGTCCCAGTAGCGCGAGATCTCGGGATCCCCGTGCCACGCCACCAGCCGGTCGACGTCGCCCGCGCCGGCCGGCCCCAGCGTCGTCAGTCGTCCGCGTACCTGAACTCCCACATCACCTCCTGGGAGGCCGTTCCGCCGGCGCTGCGATAAAGCGCGCTGGCCGGGAGGTTGTCCTCCTCGGTGAGGACGAAGCCGATGCGGATCCCACGCTCGCGAGCGAGCTCCGCGAGCCGGCCGAGCAGCGCCTTCGCGATGCCCCGGCGCTGGTGGCTCTCCACCACGTCGACCTCGTAGACGAAGAGCTTCGAGCGGTCTCGCAGGCGACGCGGCAGCTCGTGCGCGAGCACGAACCCGACGGGCAGCTCGCCGTCGAACGCCACGAAGAGGAACGACCGCGGGTCGGCGAGCAGCGCCTCCGGATCGCCGCCCCCGTCGTAGCCAGCGAGCTCGCGCACGACGCCCTCGTCGCCCGGCGCAAGCAGGCGAATCGCGATTCCGGGGACAGCCGTTCCACCATTGTCCATTCCAAGGAGGATCTCATGCCCGGAAAGCGCCCGAGCGTCAAGAACGAGAAGCAGTACGAGAAGCTCAAGGAGAAGGGAATGTCCAAGGAGCGCGCCGCGAAGATCTCGAACTCGCCCGGCGCCTCCAGCCGCGGCGGCAAGTCCTCCGGATCCGGCAACCGCCGCAGCAACTCCAGCCAGGGCGGCACCACGGCCCAGAAGAAGGCCGCGGGCCGCAAGGGCGGCCGCGCCACCGCGCGCAAGAGCTGAGAGGCCTGGCCATGGCTACGACAGTCAACGAGGTCATGACGCACGACCCGCGCACGCTGACGCCGGAGAGCTCGGTCGAGGAAGCGGCGCGGTTCATGCGCGACGACGACGTGGGGAGCCTCCCGCTCGTCGAGGGGACGAAGTGCATCGGCACCGTCACCGACCGCGACATCGTGGTCGGCGTCGTCGCCGAGAGCCGGCCGCTCGAGACACCGGTCCGGGAGATCGCGGCCAAGCACCTGGTCACGGTCGATCCGAACCAGCCTGTCGAGGAGGCGATGCGGCTGATGGCCGAGCACCAGCTCCGCCGTCTGCCTGTCTGCGACGAGGACGGCCGGCTCGTCGGCATCGTCGCGCAGGCGGACGTCGCCCGCCACGTCCCCCCGGAGCAAACCGGCGAGACGGTCGAGCAGATCTCGCAGAGCTGACGCTCTGCAAGATGGACAAAAGAACTCCGCGGGCCGGAAACGCGGTTTCCGGCCCGCTCCGTGCTGTTGGGCGGATGCGCTCTGTCGTGCGCCGGTCGAAGCCTTAGAACCTCGCGTACGCCCAGGCGGCGGCGTAACCCCGTTACGCCGCCGCGCACCAGGGGGGGAGCACGCCGCTGGCTTGCTCGCCCGCGACAGAACCAGGCGCTCGAACCGCGCTTCCCAAAGGCAAAGCCCTACTGCACGGAGCGAACGGGAGACCGCGTCTCCCGTTCGCGGAGTTCCTCCTCCCCGGCGGCGTTAGCCGACGGGGATCACATTCCGAGCCTCGGGACCCTTCTGACCCTCGGCGGGCTCGAACTCGACGCGCGCGCCTTCGGCGAGCGTCTTGAAGCCCTCACCGCCGATCGCGCTGAAGTGGACGAACACGTCCTTGCCGCCCTCGTCCGGGGTGATGAAGCCGTACCCCTTGGCGTCGTTGAACCATTTCACGACTCCGGTTGCCATATGAAAACACCTCCCTCCGCGGAAGTTCTGAACGGCCAGGAGGCGCGCATCGGACGCGCAACCGGTACTCGCTCGTTCTAGTGCAACCCGAACGGTAGCGAGAATTCACGCCGTATGCGCCTCCTTGCAGCTCCCGACAAGTTCCGCGGCACGCTCACCGCGCGCGAGGCCGCGGCGGCGATCGCGGCGGGAGCCGCTCGCACCGGCTGGGACGCGGTCGAGTTGCCGCTCGCGGACGGCGGCGAGGGGACGCTGGACGTCCTCGGCGGCGGCAACCGGTCGACGGTCGTGACGGGGCCGCTCGCCGATCCCGTCGAGGCGGCGTGGCGGCTCGAGGAGGACGGGACGGCGCTGATCGAGGCCGCGCAGGCGTGCGGCCTCACGCTCGCAGGCGGGCCGGACCGGAACGACCCGCTCGCCGCGACGAGCCGCGGCGTCGGCGAGCTCGTCGCCGCCGCGGTCGCGGAGGGCGCGCAACGAATCGTCGTCACGGTCGGCGGGGTCGCGTCCACGGACGGTGGAGCGGCTGCGGTCGAGGCGCTGCCGGCCGCCTTGCCGCCGCTCGAGGTCGCGTGCGACGTCGACGCGCGCTTCCTCGACGCGGCCGACGTCTTCGCCTCGCAGAAAGGGGCGACTCCGGAGCAGGTCGAGATCCTCCGCCGCCGGCTCGCGCAGCTCGACGTGCCCGACCTCCCGGGCGCCGGCGCCGCCGGCGGCCTCGCGGGCGGGCTCGCCGCACGGGGCGCGCGGCTCAGCCCCGGCTTCGACCTCGTCGCGCAACGGCTCGGCTTCGACCACCACCTCGCGGCGGCCGATCTCCTCGTCACCGGCGAGGGCCGCCTCGACGCGACGTCCGTGACGGGCAAGGTCGTCGGGCGTGCGCTCGAGCGCGCCGCAGCGGCCGGCGTCGCGGCGCTCGTCGTCGCAGGCGAAGTCGCTGCTGAGAGCGGGATCGACGCGATTTCCCTCGTCGAGCGCTACGGTCCGGGCAGGGCCTTCGGCGACCCGGCGGAATGCATCGCCGAGGTCGTCGAAATTGCCCTGGCGACCCGCCAAAACGGACCCTAAGCTGCCTGCCGGAAAATGCCGAAGCCAGTCGCCAACGCGCCGCACATCAGCTACCGCCCGGGGCTCGACGGCCTCCGCGCGCTCGCGGTCATCGGCGTCTTCGTCTATCACGCCCGCATCGACTGGATGCCCGGCGGCTTCCTGGGCGTCGACCTCTTCTTCGTCCTCAGCGGCTACCTGATCACGTCCCTGCTGCTCGTCGAATGGGAGGCGCGGAACCGGATCGACCTACGCCGCTTCTGGCTGCGGCGCGCGAGGCGGCTGCTGCCGGCCCTCGTCCTCGTCGTGCTCGCGGCGCTGATCCTCTCGGCGATCTTCGCGCGGGCCGACCTCGCGCACACGCGCAGCGACGCGGTGAGCTCGCTCCTCTACTACACGAACTGGCACCTGATCATCGCCAACCACTCGTACTTCGTGCTGCACGGCAGCCCGTCGCTGCTGCAACACCTGTGGTCGCTCGCGGTAGAGGAGCAGTTCTATTTGATCTGGCCGCTGCTGCTCGTGCCCGGGCTCGTCCTGGTCGGCCGCAAGAGGCTGCCCATGCTCGTGATCGCGGCCATCGTCGGGTCGGCGGCGCTGATGTGGACGCTCTACAACCCGTACGGCGACCCCTCGCGCGTCTACTACGGCACGGACACGCGCGCCTTCCTGCTGCTGATGGGGATCCTGCTCGCGCTCGTGTGGCCGGCGATCGAGCGGCTGCGCCGCGCGGTGCCGCTGCTCGAGCTGCTCGGCGTCGCGGCGCTCGTCGGCACCGTCCTGCTCTTCCGTCAGATGCAGGACTACGACCAGACCCTTTACCGCGGCGGCGACGTCGCGGCCGCTTTCTGCTTCGCCGTGCTGATCGCGGCGGTCGCGCACCCGCAGACCGGGATCAGCCAGGCCCTCGGGATAGCGCCGCTGCGCTGGCTCGGGGAGCGGAGCTACGGGATCTACCTCTGGCACCTGCCGATCGTCATCCTTCTCCTCGGCGTGAATGCGCGGCCCAGCCCGGCCCTGGTGCTGGCCGCCGCCGCCCTGGTGGTCGCGGCCGCCGCGCTCTCGTACCGCTTCGTCGAGGAGCCGATCCGCAGAGGGCGCCTGCAGCAGCGGCTCGCGCAGCACCCACGGCGGCGACGCCTGGAGCTGATCGGCGCGGGAGCGGTGGGCCTCGTCGCGGCCTTCGCGATCCTCTTCGTGATCCCGAGGTCGATCAACCCGGTCTCCAACTACGTCAGCCCGCCTTCGGTGAAGGCCGCCACGAAGCCCAGCCACTCGGCCACGGTGCCGCACCCGGCCACGACGACGCAGCCGGTCGCCGTGCAGAAGCATCCCTTGCCGGCGGGCCGCATCCTCGCGCTCGGCGACTCGGTCATGCTCGGCTGCACGCGCCAGCTGAAGGCCGCCCTCCGGCACCGCGTCCGCGTCGATGCGTCGGTCGGCAGGCAGATCCTCGACACCGTCAAGGACCTCGACCGTCTCCGGGCCGGTCACCGGCTGCCGAGGACGATCGTGCTCCAGGTCGGGAACAACGGCCCGCTCTGGTATCGCGACCTCGTCAAGCTGAAGCGCGCCCTGCGCGGAGTCCCGGACGTCGTCGTCGTCAACGTCCGCAACGACACGAGCTGGCAGGACGAGTCGAACCGCGCCCTGGTCAACTGGCTGCACGACTGGCGAACTGCGCACCTCGCGGACTGGTACGGCCACTCGACCCGCAACATGCTGCAGGACGGCACGCACCCCTGGCCGTACGGCTGCCGGATCTACGCGCGCCTGATTGCCGACACACTCAGAAGCTCCTAGGCGCTGGTCGTCAAGGTTGGAACCGTCACCGCCGCGCAGTAGCGGGCGTGCACGCCGTAGGCATGCTCGCCCGCGACGAAACGCGTGCCCGAGATCGCATCTCGGGCACGCGGAGTCCCTTGGCCTCCGGGCGAAGAGCGCAGCTCTTCGCCCGGGTCTCTATCCCGCTTCGGGAGCGGCGGCGAGCTCTTCCTTCGCCGAACGCGTGAATAGCACCGCGAGCGCGGCGCCGACCGCGTAGCCGACGACGACCGCGGCGATCGACTCGCCCCAGCCCGCCTTCTGCGTCATGTTCCAGACGACGCCGAGGACGATGCCGAAGTTCGCGAACTCGACCACCCAGAGGCCGGGATGCAGCGCCATCCGCCGCGCCTCCGGACCGAGCGGGCCGGGCCCGTTCGCGCGCATCGCGGCCTGCAGCTTCTTCGCCGTGTGCTCCGCGATGCCGCCTCCCTGAACGCCGAGCACGACGAGGGCGACGATCCCGAGGACGATCCAGGGCGTGCTCCACGTCCAGAACTTGTGCGTCATGTAGGCGCCCGTGGCGAAGAGGCCGAGGATCGCGACCGGGAAGAGCTTCGCGATCTTGCCCGACAGCATCCCCCATGGCACCGCAGTCTCGAGCGTGCGCGCCGCGCGGAGCTGGAAGAGGCAGGCCAGGAGCACCGAGCCCGCTCCGATGCCGATGAAGAGCGAGAGCAGATGGACGTAGAGAACGTAGTGGTACGTGTTCAAGGTTTACCCCCGTGATCGAGACGTCGACTGGTCGTGAGGCTAGGCGATCCGGCGGACAGGTTCAAGGGCGTAGGCTTGCGGCGTGGATCCCGAACGTGCAGCCGAGCTCCTCCGCGCCGAGCGCGCCCGGATCGAGCGGGCGATCGTCACCCGCGAGCACCAGGAAGACGGCGAGGAGAAGGACGTCGCGGATCCGGGGAACCTCGCCTCGGACCTCTACCAGGACGAGCTCGACGAGGGCCTGCGCGGCGACCTCGAGGCTCGCCTCGCGGCCGTCGAGCGCTCCGAGGAACGGCTGACGGCCGGCACCTACGGTCTCTCGGTCGAAAGCGGCGAGCCGATCCCCGACGAGCGGCTCGAGATCTTCCCGACCGCCGAGCTCACGGTCGAGGAAGAGCGCGCCCGCGAGAGCTAGCCGGAATAGCATCCACGCGATGGCGGGACGGTCGCTCTTCGTCGCCGGCGTGCAGACCGCAGGCTTGCCCGGCGACCCGCAGGCCACGCTCGAGCGGCTCGAGCGGAGCGTGCGCGCCCTGCGGGAGACCTTCGACGGGCTGCAGCTGGTGGTCGCGCCGGAGCTCCACCTGATGGCGCTGCCGCCGCTCCTCGAGGAGGACGGCGTGGCGCCGGCCGACCTCGCGGTGGACGTGCCGGGCGAGCTGACCGAACGGCTCGGAGCGCTCGCACGCGAGACGGAGCTGTGGCTGATCCCGGGCAGCGTCTACGAACACGTCGGCGACGCCGTCGCGAACACCGCGGTCGTACTCTCACCCGCCGGGGAGCTCATCGCCTCGTACCGCAAGTGCTTCCCATGGCAGCCCTACGAGACGACCCAGCCCGGTACGAAGACCGTCTGCTTCGACATCGCCGGAGTCGGGCGCTTCGGGCTGGCGATCTGCCACGACGGCGCGTTTCCGGAGGTGTTCCGGTCGCTCGCCTGGCAGGGCGCCGAGGCGATCTTCCAGGTCACCCTGACCGGAACCTCCGACCGCGACGCCGAGACGGTCGTCGCCCGCGCGAACGCGATCGTCAACCAGGTCGCGGTCGTGAACGTCAACGCAGCGGCGCCGGTCGGCAACGGGCGCAGCCTCGTGATCGATCCCGAGGGCGCCGTGCGCTACGAGGCCGGCGTCGGCGACGAGGTCGTCACGGCGGTGCTCGACCTCGACCAGGTGCAGCGCGTCCGCGAGCGTGGCAGCTTCGGCATCAACCGGCTCTGGGAGGAGATGGACCGCGTCGGGCCGAGCCTCGAGCTACCGCTCTACGGCGGCCCCTACCGGCCGCGTCCCCGGTAGAGCTCGAGCACGGCTTCTCGCGGCAGCGCCCGAACCACGCGTCCCTCCCGGCCGGTGGTGTCCACCGCCGCCCAGAGCGAGCACAGCACCGCCTCCTCGGTCGCGTCCACGGCGGCCTGGAAGAGCGGGTCGAGCTCCCGGTCCGGGAACGAGCGCGCCCCGGAGGTCGCGAACGCGACGAAGATCTCGCCGCTGCCGTGGTGCGCGACGGAGCCGGCCCGCGCGAGCCCGAGGCCGGCGCGCCGGGCGAGCCGCTCGAGCTGCGGCGGTGCGAGCGGCGCATCCGTGGCGAGCACGGCGATGCAGCTCCCGCCCGGAGCCGGCGCCTCGTCGGGCTGCTCGTCGAGCAGCCGGCCGACCGGGACGCCGTCGAGCCGCAGCTGCTCGCTCGAGCCGAAGTTCGTGAGGAGCAGGGCGGCCACGGTGTATTCGCCCGTACGCCGGCTCGACGAGCCGATCCCGCCCTTCCAGTCGAAGCAGCTCATCCCGGCGCCTGCGCCGACGGCGCCCTGCTCGAAGTCCGCCGACGCAACCGCCACGGCGCGGGCGACGTCGTCCGGCTGCACGTGGGCGACGCGCGCGTCCGAGAGCCAGCTGTCGTCGCACTCGCCCACCACCGGGATCACGACGTCGTCGACGCCTACGCGCGGGTCGCGCGCCATCGCCACCGAGACGGCGCCGTCGTAGACGCGACCCACGGCGTGCGTCGCCGTGAGGTAGACGGGCGTCTCGAGGAGACCCCATTCGCGGATCTCGAGCGAGCCGGTCAGCTCGCCGGCCCCGTTGAGGACTGCGGTGCCGGCCGGAAGCGGCAGCGACGGAGGCACGACCGCGGTGACGCCCGTGCGCTCCACGGTGACGTGGCCGACGGTGACGCCGACGTCGGCGGTCGAGTTCCGAGGCCCGGGCTCGAGCGTCCCGATCACGATGCCGTCCTCGCGTGGCCGTGACATGGTGCGACCCTAATGCTGCCGTTCGTCTGGAGCGACGACTGCCTCCGGCACGAGCCCGGAGCGGAGATCTGGGTCGGGACGAGCACACCGGCGACCGAGGTGCCGGGGCGCGCCGTCGCAATCCGGGGCGAGCTCCTCGCCGCCGGGGCGCGCGAGGTCGCCGCGGTCCAGCACGACGACGCGCCGCTGCTCGCAGTGCACGATCCGGCACTCGTCGAGTTCCTCCGGACCGCCTGGGAGGGGTGGTCGGCCGCCGCGCTCCCGTCCGACCGCGTCGTGCCGTACGTCTTCGCCCGCGAGGAGCTGACGAGCGGGAGGCCGCCCGCCCCACCCACCGCCGTCTGGGCACGCCCCGGGCTCTTCGCCTACGACACGATGACGCTGATCGGGCCGGGAACGTGGGAGGCGGCCCGCGCGGCGGTCGACGTCGCCTTGACCGCCGTCGACCTCGTCGCCGACGGCGCGCCGCTCGCCTATGCGTGCACCCGGCCGCCGGGCCACCACGTCACGCGATCGCTGTACGGCGGCTCCTGCTATCTCAACAACACGGCGATCGCGGCCACCGCCTTGCTCGAGCGGGTCGGAGGCCCGGTGGCGATCGTCGACATCGACGCCCACCACGGAAACGGGACGCAGGAGCTGTTCCTCGGCCGCACCGACCTGCTGACCGCATCGGTGCACGTCGACCCCGGCGCCGGCTGGTTTCCGCACTTCCTCGGCTTCGCGGCGGAGAACGCCGAAGGGAACCTCAACCTTCCGCTCGCGCCGGGCAGCACGGACATCGCTTGGCTCACAGCCGTGCAGCGCGCCGCCGACTTCACCGCCCCGGCCAGGGCGCTCGTGGTCGCGCTCGGCGTCGACGCGGCGGCCGGCGACCCCGAGAGCCCGCTCGAGGTGAGCGCCGCCGGCTACCGCGAGGCGGGCCGGATCCTCGGCCGTCTCCATCTCCCCACCGTCGTCGTGCAGGAAGGCGGCTACGACCTCGCGACGATCGGGCCCCTCGTGGTCGAGACCCTCGCCGGGCTCGCCACGGTGTAGAACTCGCCGATGCAGCCGCTTCGCGAGGGAGGGACGATCGGCGTCGCGGCCCTCGCAAGTCCGTACGACCTGCCCTCCGAGCTCGAGCGCGGCGTCGAGTGGTGGGAGGCCCGCGGCTACCGGGTCAAGTTGGCCCCGGGCGTCCACGAGCGGGACGACTATGTCGCCGGCGATCCGCGCCGCCGCGCCGAGGACCTCCACGCGCTGTTCACCGACCCGGAGGTGGACGTCGTCCAGGCGCTCTGCGGCGGCTTCGGCTCGAGCGAGATCCTCCCCTACCTCGACTTCGACCTGATCGCGGCCAACCCGAAGCCGTTCGTCGGCTACTCGGACATCACCTCGCTGCACGTGCCGATCCGGCAGCGCGCCGGCTTCCCCACCTTCTACGGCTACGGGCTGATGGGCGTGGGAGACAAGGACACGAGCGACTTCACGCGCGAGCGCCTGCTCGGAGTGCTGCGCGGCGAGGTGACCGGCGAGGTCCCGCCCGATCCCGACGACCCGTACGTGCGCGCGATCGCCCCGGGCCGCGCGACCGCGCCGCTCGTCGGCGGCTGCCTCTGGCTCCTGCTGCAGACGCTCGCCACCCCGTGGGAGCTCGACACCGAGGGCACGATCCTCTTCTTCGAGGACACGCACGCGCCGCCCTACTACGTCGACGGCCAACTGACCCAGCTACGTCACGCGGGGAAGCTCGACGGCCTGCAGGGTGTCGTCGTGGGCGACATGCACAAGTGCGATTACGGCGACCTCCCGCGGGAGGCCTCCGACTGGCGCGCTTCGAAGTCGATCGAGGACGTGCTCGACAAGCATCTCGAGCCGTTAGGCGTCCCCGCTCTCTACAAGCTGCCGCTGGGACACGGCAAGCACCAGGCTTCCATTCCACTCGGCGTCCGTTGTACGCTCGACGCCGAGGCACGCACGTTGACCGTTGACGAGTCCCCGTTCACAGTCTGAGAGGGAGGGCAACGATGAACAAGAGGTGGCTTGCGGCGCTACCCCTGGTGGTTGCGGCGCTGATCCTCGCGACGACGGCGACGGGATCCGAGAAGACGGCAGCGAGCGGCGGGACGTTCCGCCTCGGCACCGCTTCGGGGATCGACTCGCTCAACCCGTACGTCGCGTTCAACCAGGACGCCTACAGCGCGTTCGAGTACATCTACCCGGTCCTCGTCCAATACGACAGCCATCTCCACTACGCGCCGTTCTTCGCGAAGTCGTGGAAGGCCTCGAACGGCGGCAAGACCTGGACGTTCAAGACGCAACCGCACGCCAAGTGGAGTGACGGCAAGCCGCTCACCGCGGCGGACGCGGCCTGGACGATCAACACCGACCTCAAGTACAGGAACGGCGCGACGGCGAACGTCGCGGGGCTCGTCTCGCACATCAAGCACGCGAGCGCGCCGAACGCGACGACCCTCGTGGTCAAGTACGCGCAAAGGCCGAACCCGACCTACGTCCTCGGCCAGTTCCAGCAGTACTTCATCCTGCCGAAGCACATCTGGTCGCAGCACCTCGGCAAGAACGGGGCAGGCTTGAAGACGTTCCCGAACAGCGCGCCCATCGTCGGCTCGGGACCGTTCAACCTCGTCAAGTTCAAGCAGAACAACGTCGCCATCTTCCAGCGCAACGACTCCTACTGGGGACCGAAGCCGAAGATCGACGAGTTCGGTCTGCAGCAATACTCGAACGACGACGCGATGATCACAGCGCTGAAGGCACACGACCTCGACGCGGTCGAGAGCGTACCCGCGACGACGATGAAGACGCTGCGGAAGGCGGGGTTCGTCGTCTCCGACGTCAAGGGGCTCGACCAGACCGACTTCATCATCAACTCGAACCCGAAGAAGAAACACCACCGGGAGCTCCTCAACCTGAAGGTCAAGCAGGCGTTCGACCACGCGATCGACCGGAAGAAGATCATCAGCGTCGTCTATCTCGGCGCGGCGCAGCTGCCCAGCTCGATCGTGCCCAACCCCGCCGGAGTCGGCTGGCACAACACCCAGCTGAAGACGCCGGGCTTCAACATCGCGCTCGCGAACCAGATCCTCGACAAACTCGGCTACAAGAAGGGCCCCGGCGGGATCCGCGTCGCGAAGGGCCAGAAGATGTCGTACAACGTCATCATCCCGACCGACGTCCAGAGCCTGCCGCGCACCTTCCAGATCATCCAGGCTGACTTCGCGAAGATCGGCGTGCAGCTGAAGGAGCAGGCGCTCGACTCGACGGCCGCCTTCGACAAGATGATCGGCCCGAACACCACGTACCAAGGCTTCGACATCGCGATGTGGGACTGGACGGCCCTCATCGACCCGGACTTCATGCTCTCGGTCGTGACGTGCGCCCAGTGGGGCGGGTGGAGCGACTCGGGCTTCTGCAGCAAGAAGTACGACAAGATGTACGCCCAGCAGCAGCTCGCCCCCACCCCGGCCAAGCGGCGCGCGCTCGTCTGGAAGATGCAGTCGTACCTCTACAAGCAGCGGCCCTACCTCTGGCTCGCCAACGATGACCAGGTGCTCGCGGTATCGAAGAGCTGGGTCGGCTTCAAGAACACGGCGCAGGGACCGTTCAACGAGCTCAGCATCTCCGTCCTGACTCACGTGCACCAGAAGTAGAGGCCTCCTCGTGCGGGGGACCGACTACGTCCTGAAGCGCGTCGGCTTCGCGATCGTCACCGTCTTCGTGGCGGTGACGATCAACTTCGCCCTCTTCCGGCTCGCTCCGGGCAGCGCCGTCACGAACCTCTCGCGCGTGCCGCACGCGACTCAGCAGCTGCGGCACGCGCTCGAGGTGGAGTTCGGGCTCGACAAGTCGAAGTGGCAGCAGTACGTCATCTACCTCAAGCAGCTCGCGCACGGAAACCTCGGGATCTCGTACGAGAACCAGCAGCCGGTGTCGACGAACCTCCGGATCGCGCTGATCAACACGCTGCCGATGGTCGCCCTCGGGACGGTGTTCTCGATCATCTTCGGCACGTTCACCGGCGTGATCGCGGCGTGGCGACGCGGGACGAAGACCGAGGGCGCGACGGTCACCACCGCCCTCGCCTTCTACTCGATGCCGACCCAGTGGCTGGGCCTGATGCTGATCATCCTCTTCGCGGGGATCCTGCCGACCGGCGGGATGACGAACGAGTTCCTGCTCGATCCCGGGTTCTGGCCGCACCTCAAGGACCTCGCCTCGCACATCTTCCTGCCGGCGCTGACGCTCGGGCTCGTCCTGTACGGGGAGTACACGCTGATCGTCCGCTCGGCGATGCTCGAGACGCTGGGTGAGGACTATGTCCTCACCGCGCGTGCCAAGGGCCTGAAGCCGAGGACGATCGTCCGCACCCACGCGCTCCGGAACGCGATGCTGCCGATCACCACGCTCATCGCGCTCTCGCTCGGCTATATCGTCGCCGGCGCGATCCTCGTCGAGATCGTCTTCTCGTGGCCGGGGATCGGGCGGGCCGTCTACGAGGCCGTCCTGCAACGCGATTACCCGATGCTGCAGGGGGCGTTCCTCGTGCTGACGATCTCGGTCGTCTTCTTCAACCTCGTCGCCGACCTCCTCTACTTCAAGCTCGACCCGAGGATCAGTGCATGAGCGAGGCGTCGTTCTTCGTCGAGTCGCCCGAGGCGGGGTCCAGCAGTCGGGCACAACTGCTCCGCAAGCTGCGGCATCAACGGGGCGCGTTGATCGGGACGACGATCCTCGTCGCCGCCATCCTCACCGCCGTCCTCGCACCCTGGATCGCTCCCTACGACATCCATACGCAGGTCGGGCCGCCGTTCGGGCCGCCCTCCCGGAACCACCTGCTCGGCCTCGACGACGGCGGCATCGACATGGTCAGCCTTCTCATGTGGGGGATGCGCGTGTCGCTCGTCGTCGGCTTCGCCGCGACGTTCGTGTCGATGGTGATCGGCGGCTCGGTCGGGCTCGTCTCGGGCTATTTCGGCGGCAAGACCGACACGCTCCTGATGCGGATCACCGACTACTTCCTCGTCATCCCCGACGTCCCGCTGATGATCGTCGTCGCGGCCATCTGGGGCCCGAGCCTGTTCCACATCATCGTCGTGATCGGGATCCTGCTCTGGACCGGGACGGCCCGCGTGATCCGGGCCCAAGTGATGAGCGTCCGCGAGCGCGTATACGTGAAGCGGGCGCGCGCGATCGGCGCCGGCCATTTCCGGATCGTGATGCGGCACGTGCTGCCGCAGGTCGCGCCGCTCCTGATCGCGAACACGGTCCTCACCATCGCCGTCGCCATCTTCGACGAGACCGCTCTGGCGTTCCTCGGTCTCAGCGACCCGAGCCGCATCTCGCTCGGCAAGCTGATCGAGAACGCATTCGAGCGCGCCGCGATATCCGCGGGGGCGTGGTGGGCGATCGTCCCGCCGGGCGTGCTCGTCGCGATCATCATCCTCGCGTGCGTCCTGGTCGGCGGCGCGCTCGAGGACGCTCTCAACCCCCGGCTGCGTGTCGCGCACCTGTCGGCCCGGACGTTCCGGCTGCGTCCGCTCGTCGGACGCGGGAAGGAAGCGCTGTGACCCTGCTGCAGGTCGAGGACCTGCACGTCTGGTTCGACCTCGAGGGCGGCGGCGAGCTGCACGCCGTCCAGGGCGTGAACTTCGCGCTCGAACCGGGCGAACGGCTCGGGCTGGTCGGCGAGTCGGGTTGCGGGAAGACGACGACGGCGCTCGCGATCATGGGACTGCTGCCGTCGAGCGCGAGTGTCTCGGGCCGAGTCGTGCTCGACGGACACGACATCCTCGCCGGCGGAGAGGCGGCGATTCGCCCGCATCGCTGGGTCGACATCGCGATCGTCTTCCAGGGCGCGATGAACTCGCTCAACCCGGTGCGGACGATCGGCCACCAGATCGTCGAGGCGCTCGAGCTCCACGGCCGCGCCAAGGGCGCCACCGCGCGCGCACGCACCGCCGAGCTCCTGGAGTCGGTCGGAATCCCCGCCGGCCGGGCCTCGCGCTATCCCCACGAGCTCTCGGGAGGGATGCGGCAGCGGGCCGCGATCGCGATGGCCCTCTCCTGCAATCCGAAGGTGCTGATCGCCGACGAGCCGACGACGGCCCTCGACGTGATGGTGCAGGCGCAGATCCTCGAGCTGCTCGACGGGCTCTGCAGCGATTTCGACCTCGCGCTCGTCCTCGTCACGCACGACCTCCCGGTCGTGGCGCAGCTGTGCGACCGCTGCGCGGTGATGTACGCCGGCGAGATCGTCGAGCGCGGGCCGCTCGAGCTCCTCTATCACGAGCCCGGGCACCCGTACACGCGGATGCTGTTCGCCGCGTCGCCCGATCTCGGGATGGGCGACGAGCCGGTGCTCTCGATTCCCGGCGCGCCGCCGCGGCTCGACCGGCCGATCGCCGGCTGCCCCTTCCGGCCGCGCTGCGACTCGGCCTTCTCGGCCTGCGAGGTTCGGCCGAGCCTCCTGCCGGTCGCGGCCGGACACGACGCCGCCTGCCATCTCAACGCGGCGGTGCCGGCGTGAGCGCGGAGCCGGTCCTGCTCGAGGTCGAGGACCTCGTCGTCCGCTACCCGATCCACCGCGGCCTGGTCGGCACGGCGAGGCGCAAGCCGCGCCGGAACGTGCACGCGGTCGAGGGCGTCTCGCTCTCGGTTCGGCGCGGGGAGATGCTCGCGCTCGTGGGCGAGTCGGGCTGCGGCAAGACGACGACCGCGCAGGCCGTGCTCCGCCTCGTCGATCCCGTCTCCGGCTCGATCCGCTTCGACGGCCGCGACCTCGTCCCGCTCGGCACGCGCGAGCTGCGCCCGCTCCGCCGGCGGATCCAGGTCGTCTACCAGGACCCGTACGAGTCGCTCGACCCACGATTCCGTGTGCGCGCCGTCGTGGAGGAGCCGCTTTTGATCCACCGCCTCGGCGGCTCGAAGTCGGAGCGCGCGGCGCGCGTCCACGAGGCGCTCCGGCGCGTCGAGCTCACGCCGCCCGAGCTCTACCTCGACCGCTATCCGCACGAGCTCTCGGGCGGGCAGCGCCAGCGCGTCGCGATCGCCGCGGCGCTCGTGCTCGAGCCCGACGTGCTGGTAGCCGACGAGCCGGTCTCGATGCTCGACGTCTCCGTCCGCGCCGGCGTCCTCAACGTCCTCGACGGGCTGCGCGAGAACGGCCTCGCGATCCTGATGATCACGCACGACCTCTCGACCGCCGCCCGTTTCGCGCAGCGGATCGCGGTCATGTACCTAGGCCGGATCGTGGAGGAAGGGCCTGCGGCAGCGGTCGTGCGCAACCCGCAGCACCCGTACACGAAGGCGCTCCTCTCGGTCGTGCCGCGGCGCGACCCGCGCGACAAACAGCGGCCGCAAATCCTGCGCGGCGAGACACCCGACGCGGTGTCCATCCCCAGCGGCTGCCGCTTCCATCCGCGCTGCCCCGTCGCGGTCGAGCGCTGCTCCGCGGAGGATCCGGCACTCGCCCAGCCGGCGTCGGCCGCGGAGGGACACCGAGCCGCGTGCCTGCTCCTGCCTGTGGTTGAATCGCGCCCCTGATGAAGGTGCTCATAGTCGGCACGGGCGGCGTCGGGGCAGCCGTCGCGTCGGTCGCCCGGCGGCGGGACTTCCTCGAGCGGGCCACGTTCGCCGACCTCGACCCAGGTCGTGTCGCCGCCCTCGTCGAGCGGGAGGGCGACGACCGCTTCGCCGCCGCCCAGGTCGACGCGTCGGACCGGGAGGCGCTGGTCGGCCTCCTGCGCGAGGTCGAGGCGGACGCCGTCCTGAACGCGGCGGATCCTCGCTTCAACCCGCCGATCTTCGAGGCGGCCTTCGAGTACGGCTGCGCGTACCTCGACATGGCGATGACGCTCTCGGGCCGGGGCGTGCGCCTGGGCGACGAGCAGTTCGCGGCGCACGAGCGCTGGCGGGAGAAGGGCCTGCTCGCGCTCGTCGGCATCGGTGTCGAGCCGGGGCTCTCCGACGTCTTCGCCCGCTACGCGGCCGACCATCTCTTCGAGGAGATCGACGAGGTGGCCGTCCGCGACGGGGCCGACCTCGTCGTCGACGGCTACGACTTCGCGCCGACCTTCTCGATCTGGACGACGATCGAGGAATGCCTGAACCCACCGCTCGTCTGGGAGCGGGAGCGCGGCTTCTACACCACCGAGCCGTTCTCCGAGCCGGAGCTGTTCGAGTTCCCCGAGGGCATCGGCGTGGTCGAGTGCGTGAACGTGGAGCACGAGGAGGTCGTGCTCGTGCCGCGGACGATCGACTGCCGGCGCGTGACCTTCAAGTACGGGCTGGGCAGCGAGTTCATCGGCGTCCTGCAGACGCTGCACAAGCTCGGGCTCGACTCGACGGAGCCGGTGCGCGTGCGTTCCGCCGGAGGCGGACAGAAGGCATCGGTCGAGGTCGCGCCGCGGGACTTGGTCGCGGCCGCCCTCCCCGATCCCGCCACGCTCGGCGACCGGATGCGTGGCAAGACCTGCGCCGGCACGCTCGTCACCGGCAGACGGAAGGGCGGCGAGACCGGCGCCGTCTACCTCTACCACGTCTCCGACAACGAGCAGACGATGCGCGAGTACGGCCACCAGGCCGTCGTCCTGCAGACCGCGCTCAACCCGGTGATCGCACTCGAGCTGCTCGCGGCCGGCACCTGGCAGGGAACGGGCGTGCTCGGCCCGGAGTCGTTCGACGCCGCACCGTTCCTCGACCTGCTCGCCGCCTACGGCGAGCCGCATGGAGTGGTCGAGGGCGATCCCCGCAGGACGTAGGCCTCAACGGCGGAGACCGACCCGCAATCCGAGTTGCGCCCGGCCGCGTAGAACCGGAAGACATCCCAAAGAGGGAAGGAGAACCCATGCACGGAGCCATTCAACGCTCCCTGGTCGTGTTGGGGGTTCTTGCCCTTGGGCTCGTCGCCGCGCTGACCGCGGCGGCAGGGCACGGCCCGCCCGGCGGCGCCTACACGGTGACGCCGCTGGTCTCGAACATCCCGGGGGTCGCCCCGACGACCGACCCGGAGCTCGTCAACGCCTGGGGCCTCGCCCGCAGCGACACGAGCCCATGGTGGGTCGCCGACAACGGGCCCGACAAGGACACGAGCAAGTCGACGGTCTACACCGCCGCCGGCGCGAAGTTCCTCAGCGTCAACGTCCTCGGCGGCCCGACCGGGGTGGTGTTCGCCGGCAGTGACGGCAACTTCCCGATCGGCACGGCGACCGACCCGACGCCGGGACCTGCCAGGTTCGTCTTCGCGACCGAGAACGGTGACCTGAGAGCGTGGCGCGGCGGCTCGACGGCACTCGTCGCCCCGGCAACGAGCACCACACCCGGCGCGATCTTCAAGGGGCTCGCGATCGCCCGGCCCGCGTCGGGCCCGCTCCTCTACGCGACGGACTTCCACAACGGTGAGGTCGACGTGTTCAACGGCGCCTGGCAGAACGTCACGCCGCAGGGCTCGTTCCGCGACAGGAAGGTGCCTCACGGGTACGCCCCGTTCGGGATCCAGACGATCGGCTCCGACCTCTTCGTCACCTATGCGAAGCAGGACGCGGACGCCGAGGACGACCTCCACGGCCAGGGTCTCGGCTTCGTCGACGAGTACGACCTGCAGGGGAAGCTCGTGGCGCGGATCGCGCAGCACGGGCAGCTGAACGCCCCGTGGGGGCTGGCGCTGGCGCCCGCGTCGTTCGGCCGCTTCCAGGGCGACCTGCTCGTCGGCAACTTCGGCGACGGCCAGATCAACGCCTACGCGCTGGACCACAGCCACGGCCACGGCCACGGGCCGTCGCATCACGCCGGCACGCTGCGCTCGACCGGCGGCGGCAAGCTCGTGATCGACGGGCTGTGGGCCCTCCAGTTCGGGAACGGCGGCTCGAACGGCGACCCGGACACGCTCTTCTTCACGGCCGGGCCGAACGACGAGTCCGACGGGCTCTTCGGCACGATCAAGCCCGGCTGATCGCTACGACGCGCCGGGGCCGCGTTCCCGCGGTCCCGGCGCCTCCCCGCGTATCCCGTCCCAGGCGAGCCGCAGGCCGACGAGGCCGACGAAGACCGCGAAGACGACGCGGAGCGTCCCGCCCGGGAGCGCCAGGGCGAGCAGCGCGCCGAGCACGCTCCCCACGGCGCCGAAGACGCCGAACCGCAGCGCCAGCCCGAGGTCGCCCACCCGGCGGCGGCGCAGGACGAGGCTCCCGGCGATCGCCGTCGGCAGGATCACGAGCAGCGACGTGGCCTGAGCGGAGTGCTGCGAGAGACCCACCGCCAGCGTGAGGAAGGGCACGATGAGGATCCCTCCCCCCACGCCGAGCAGCCCCGAGGCAACGCCGACGGCGACGCCGAACGCCGCGAGCGCGACGTAGAGCGTCGGCCCGCTCATCCGCGAGCTCCCATCAGCACCGCGACGCCGAGGAGAAACACGCCGAACACGACCTTGAGCAGCCGCTCGTCGATCCGCGCGAGCCAGCCCGCTCCGATCCGCGCGCCGACGATCGACCCGGCCGCGAGCGCGAGCGCGTCCCACCACTTCACCTCGCCGGCGATTCCGTAGGTGGCGATGCCGGCCAGGCTGATCGGGATGATCGCCCCGAGCGAGAGCGCGTGCGCCTCGCGCTGCGCGTACCCGGCCCAGAGCACGAGCAGCGGCACCATCACGATCCCGCCGCCCACCCCGAGCAGCCCCGAAAGGACACCGCCGCCGAGCCCGATCGCGAGCAGCTTCGGGTCTAGGCGCATCGCGCGGGACACTAGTGATGTGGCCGGTAACGTTGCCCGGTTCCCGGGTCGCGAGCACCAAGCGATGCAAGGACGCAGGGCGCGTTCATAGCTGAAGCTATGGGCGCGTCCGAGGACGCCGCAGCGCGCCGTGTGATCGGGGGCCCGGCGAAGGTTGCCGGTTACATCACTACCGTTCGGCCGATGAGCTTCACGACACGGCCCGAGCTCCGGGGGACGTTCGGGATGGTGGCGTCGACGCACTGGCTCGCGTCGGCAGCGGGGATGGCCGTGCTCGAGCAGGGCGGGAACGCGTTCGACGCGGCCGTCGCGACCGGGTTCACGCTGCAGGTCGTCGAGCCGCACCTGAACGGGCCCGGCGGCGACCTGCCCGCCCTCCTCTGGCCGGCGGACCGCGACCGGCCGCTCGTCCTCTGCGCGCAGGGCCCCGCGCCCCGCGCGGCGACGATCTCGCATTACCGCGACGAGCTCGGGCTCGCGCTCGTCCCCGGCACCGGGCCCCTCGCCGCCGTCGTGCCGGGCGCTTTCGGCGGTTGGCTCGCGATGCTGCGCGAGCACGGGACCCTCCCGCTCCGGGACGTGCTCCGCTTCGCGATCGGGTACGCCGAGGAGGGCTATCCCGCGGTCGCGGGGATCGGCCAGACGATCCGGCGGATGGAACAGGTCTTCCGCGACGACTGGACGACCTCGGCGGAGGTGTACCTGCCGGCTCCCACGCCGGGCACGTTGCACCGGAACCCGCGGCTCGCGGCGACCTACCGGCGGCTCGCCGGAGCGGCCGACCCACTGGAGGAGTGGTACCGCGGCTTCGTTGCCGAGGAGATCGTCCGCTTCCAGGAGCACGAGTGGCTCGACAGCTCCGGCGAGCGCCACCGCGGCCTGCTCGCCGAGGACGACCTGCGTGACTGGTCGGCGACCTGGGAGGAGCCGCTCTCGGTGGACTACCACGGCTACGAGGTCTTCAAGGCCGGGCCCTGGAGCCAGGCGCCGGTCTTCCTGCAGCAGCTCCGCCTGCTCGAGCTGTTCGAGAACCTGGACGTCCACGTCGTGACCGAGTGCGCGAAGCTCGCCTTCGCCGACCGCGAGGCCTGGTACGGCGACCCGGCCTTGGCCGACGTGCCCATCGCCGAGCTGCTCTCGCGCGAGTACGCGGAAGAGCGCCGCAACCTGGTCGGGGAGGAAGCGTCGCCCGAGCTCCGTCCGGGCGCACCCGGCGGGCGGGAGCCCCGGTTACCGAAGACCGTGGCGGGCGCAGCGGTGGCGCCGGGAGTCGGGGAGCCGACTCGTGGCGACACTGTCCACCTCGACGTCGTCGACCGCTGGGGGAACATGGTCACGGCGACGCCGAGCGGCGGTTGGCTCAACGGAGCGCCCACGATCCCCTCGCTCGGCTTCTGCCTCGGCACCCGCGCGCAGATGTTCTGGCTCGAGGAGGGCCTCCCGAGCTCGCTCGAGCCGGGCAAGCGGCCGCGGACGACGCTCTCCCCCACGCTCGCCGGCCGCGACGGTGAGGCGTGCCTCGCCTTCGGCACGCCCGGCGGCGACCAGCAGGATCAGTGGTCGCTCCACGCCTTCCTCGCCCACGTCCACGGCGGCCTCGACCTGCAGGCCGCGATCGACGCGCCGACCCACCACACCGAGGCGTTCCCGTCCAGCTTCTACCCGCGCGAGAGCCGGCCGCTGCACGTCGCGATCGAGGAGCGCGCCGGGGCGGCGGCGATCGACGACCTGCGCCGGCGTGGGCACGAGGTCGAGGTGTCCGGCTCGTGGTCGCTCGGGCGCGTGACGGCGGTCGCGCGCGAACCCGGCGGGATCCTCAAGGCCGGGGCGAACCCGCGCGGCATGCAAGGCTACGCCGTCGGCCGCTGAGGGGTCAGAGCGACCACGTCGAGCATCGCATCTGCCACGGTGCCGACGGTCGTCAGCGCGCTGAGACCGACGAGTCGCTCGTGGTGCGGCTCCAGCGGGAGCGAGTCGAGCACGTCGTGCAGGTCGGCGGCGTGGACCGCGTCGAGGCGCGAGTGGAGAAGGAGCTGCCGGAAGCCGTCGCGGGCCAGGCCGGTGGTCGCGATCAGCCGTTCGACCGTCTCGCGGCGGGTGTGGCAGGCCTCGAGCTCGAGGAACCCGAGGATCGCTACGGGGTGCTCGTCGCGGATCCAGCCGCGCTCGGCCTCGACGAGCGACGCGATCTTGTCCAAGGCTGCCTCGGCGACGAGCTGCTCGGGGTCCTCGCCGAGCGCG
>JBJMKE010000070.1:0-19593 GCA_045806005.1 Gaiellaceae bacterium | reverse complement strand
GTGACGTCGGTGCCGGAGATCCAGACGCGGTCGTCCTCGGAGAAGAGGACGGGCTGCTCGCGGGCGAGCTGCGCCAGCGCCTCCGCGTTGCCGAGGTCGAGGCTGCGCTGCATCGCGAGCCACGTGAGTGCGCGGTACATCGCGCCGGTGTCGAGGTAGCGGAAGCCGAGCCGCTGCGCAAGCGCGCGCGCCACTGTGCTCTTCCCCGCGCCGGCGGGGCCGTCGATCGCAACTATCACCGTCTCGTCACCGACTCCAGAAGCTCGTAAAAGCCGGGGAAGCTTATAGCTGCCGTGTCGGCGCCCTCGATGGCCACGCCCTCGCGGGACGAGAGGCCGGCGACGGCGCCGAGCATGGCGATCCGGTGGTCGCCGCGCGCTTCGACCCGGCCGCCGCGCAGGCGCGCCGGGACGCCGGTGACCGTCCAGCCGTCCTCCTGCGAACGGATTCGCGCGCCGAGCGGCCGCAGCCCGTCGGTGACCGCCTCGATGCGATCCGTCTCCTTCACGCGCAGCTCGCCCGCGCCGGAGACGCGCGTCTCGCCGCGGGCATGCGACGCGAGGAGCGCCACGAGCGGCAGCTCGTCGACGAGGCCCGGCACCTCCTCGGCCCGGATCTCCGTCGCGACGAGCTCTCCCGGCTGCACCTGCACCGACGCGACGGGCTCGCCGCCGGCCCGGCGCCGGTCGAAGACGGAGACGCGGGCGCCCATGCGCTCGAGCACGGCGAGCAGTCCCGTGCGGCGCGGGTTGACGCCGAGGTCGTGGATCGTGAGGTCGCTGCCGGGCACGAGCGCGGCGGCCACGAGCAGCGGCGCCGCGGACGAGAAGTCTCCGGGAACGTCGACCTCGCCGAGCCGCAGCGCTCCCGCGGGCTCGACCCTCGCCGAGCTCGCGCTCCGGCGGAGGCGCACGCCGGCCGCCTCGAGCATGAGCTCGGTGTGGTCCCGGGTCGGGATCCGCTCGATCACGGTCGTCGGCCCGTCCGCGTTGAGGCCGGCGAGGAGGATGGCCGACTTCACCTGCGCGCTCGCCACCTCGGGCTCGATCTCGATCCCGTGCAGCGCGCCGGTGCCGCGGACCACGAGCGGCGCGTGGCCCTCGGTCGTCTCCACGTCCGCGCCCATGCGCCGCAGCGGCGCGGCGACCCGCTCCATCGGCCGCGGGGTCAGCGACTCGTCGCCGGTGAGGGAGAACTCGCCCTCCTGTCCGGCGAGAACGCCTGCGAGGAGCCGCATGAGCGTCCCGGAGTTGCGGCAGTCGACGCCGCCGGCGCGCAGCCCGCGCAGCCCCACGCCGCGCACGACGAGTTCGTCGTCGGCGACGTCCTCGACCTCGGCGCCGAGAGCGCGGACCGCGTCCACCGTCGCCTGCGTGTCGCCGGCGCGGCCGAAGCCGTGGACGCGCGTCTCCCCCTCGCCGAGCGCCCCGATCAGGACTGCCCGGTGGGAGATCGACTTGTCCCCGGGCACGACGACGTGCCCGGCCACCGCGGCGGCCGGCTCTACGCGCATGCCTACCCGATGGTGCGTCCCATGAGGGACGCGAGCGCGCGGATCTCGTCGGAGAAGTCGTGGAAGTCCGAGGTCGGGATCTGCTGCGCGGCGTCGCACAGCGCCTCCTCGGGCCGCGGGTGCACCTCGACGATGATCCCGTCGGCGCCCGCGGCGACGGCGGCCCGCGCCAGGGGCAGGACGAGGTCGCGCCGTCCGGCCGGATGCGACGGGTCGACGATCACGGGCAGGTGCGTCTCCTGCTTCAGCACCGGGATCGCGCCGATGTCGAGCGTGAAGCGCGTCGCCGTCTCGAAGGTCTTTATCCCGCGCTCGCACAGGATCACCTCGGAGTTGCCCTCCTTGACGATGTACTCCGCGGCCATCAGCAGGTCCTCGACCGTCGAGGAGAGCCCGCGCTTGAGCAGCACCGGCTTGGGCGCGCGGCCGACCTCGGAGAGGAGCGAGAAGTTCGACATGTTGCGGGCGCCGATCTGGATCACGTCCGCGGCCTCGACGACCGCCTCGACGTGGCGGGGGTCCATGAGCTCCGTCACGAGCGGGAGGCCGGTCTCCTCGCGCGCCTCCTGCAGGATTGCGAGCGCCTCGTCCCCGAGCCCCTGGAAGGCGTACGGCGACGTGCGCGGCTTGAAGGCGCCGCCGCGCAGCATCGTCACGCCCTCGGCGGCGACCGCCCGCGCGGTCTCGAGCGTCTGCTCCCGCGTCTCGACGGTGCAGGGGCCGGCGATGAAGCCGAAGTAGCCGTCGCCGATGCGGCGGCCGCGCGCCTCGATCACGGTCGGATCGGGCGACAGCTCCCGCGAGACGAGCTTGTACGGCTTGAGGATCGGCAGCACCTGCTCGACCCCGGCGAAGCCCTCGAGCGGCAGCGTCGCGAGCAACTCCCGCTCGCCGATCGCGCCGATCACGGTCGCCTCGCGGCCGGGCGTGACGAGCGCCGAGCAGCCGGCCTCGTCGAGCCGCGCGACGACCTCGTCCACCTGCTCGGCGGTCGCGCTCGCGCCCATCACGATCAGCAGCTCGGGTGCGCCTGTGATCGCCATCGGGACAGCTTAGGCAGAATCACCCTCCGTGGCAGACCAGCCCCGCATCTTCTCCGGCATCCGCGCGACGGGCGACAAGACGCTGGGCAACTACTCGGGCGGCTACCGCCAGTACGTCGCGACGCAGGCGCAGGGCGAGGCGTTCTTCTGCATCGTCGACCTCCACTCGATCACGACGCCGATCGAGCCGGCGGAGCTGCGCGAGTTCACCCTCGCGGGCGCCGCGATGCTCTTCGCCACCGGCCTCGACCCCGACCGCTCGACGGTGTTCGCGCAGAGCCACGTCGTCGCGCACGCCGAGGCCGCGTGGCTGCTCAGCGCGGCGACGAGCTTCGGCGAGCTGCGCCGGATGACGCAGTTCAAGGAGAAGTCGGAGGGTCAGGACTTCGTCTCGGCCGGCCTCTTCACCTACCCGGTGCTGATGGCGGGCGACATCCTCCTCTATCAGGCCGAGATCGTCCCGATAGGCGACGACCAGCGCCAGCATCTCGAGCTGACCCGCGATGTCGCAGAGCGCTTCAACCAGCGCTACGGAGAGACGTTCACGATCCCGCGCGGCGTCTATCCCGAGGAGGGCGCACGGATCAAGAACCTCCAGGAGCCCGAGCGCCTGATGTCGACGACCCGCGGCGCGCCGCAGGGCGTCGTCCGCATGGTCGACGACCCCGACACGATCCGGAAGAAGTTCAAGACGGCGGTCACGGACTCGGAGAAGGAGATCCGGCACGACCCGGAGGCGAAGGCGGGCATCTCGAACCTGCTCGAGATCATGTCGGTCGCTACCGGCGAGCCCGTCGACGCGCTCGAGGGCCGCTACGACGGCGCGGGCTACGGGCAGTTCAAGGAGGACGTCGGCGACGCGGTCGTCGAGCTCCTTGCGCCGATCCAGGAGCGCTACCGCGGGCTCCGCGCCGACGAGCGCGAGCTGCAGCGGCTGCTCGCGGTGGGCGCGGAGAAGGCACGGCGGGCGAGCGAGCCGACGCTGGAGGCCATGTACGACCACATGGGCTTCGTGAAGCCCGAGGCCGGGCGCTTCTTCGGCGCAGCCCGGCCGCGCGGTTTGTAGGCTCCCGCCGGAGCGGGTTTCACAGCTTCGTTTCGACCGCGTCACCACGGCGAAGCCCATGCGTCGACGAGTGGCGGTGAGGCTTGTTCCCGCACCGGTTCCTTGACGGTCAAACCGCAACGAAGTAGGGGGGAAGCGGATGAAGAAGCTCACAATCCTGGCGGTGCTCGCAGCCGGAATCGCCGCACTCGTCGCCGTGCAGATGGCCGGCGCGAAAGGGCCCAAGCAGGCAGGCGCGGTCGGGCCGCCGTGTCACCTGAAGAACGGCGTCAAGCACGTGATCAATATCGTCTTCGACAACGTCCACTTCTCGCGCGACAACCCCAACGTGCCGTCCGATCTCGAGCAGATGCCTCACCTGCTCAACTTCCTCAAACAGAACGGCACCGTGTTCTCGAACTCGCACACGCCGCTGATCGCGCACACGGCCGATGACAGCCTCTCGATTTACACCGGCCTGTACGGCGACCGGCACGGTCAGCCGCTCTCGAACTCGTACAAAACGTACAACCCGGACGGCTCGACCGACCCCGCAACGTCGTTCACGTACTGGACGTCGCCGATCATCGACACGAAGACCAACCCGCCGGCGCCGAACCCGGTCGACACGACTCCGTCGATGGCCTATGCAGGCGTCGGCGTGACGCCGGCGCCGTGGGTGCCGTTCACGCGTGCGGGCTGCACGGTCGGCAACTTCTCGACCGCCAACATGGTGCTCGAGAACGCTGCCGTAGACGTCCCGACGGTGTTCGGCCCGAACTCGCCCGAGGCAATGGAGACGGCCTCGAATCCAGACAACTTCAAGGACATCCAGGTCGCCGAGTACATCGGCGAGGCGGTCCACTGCGCCAGGGGGGCAGCGATTTGCGCCGACTCCTCGCGGCCGCTCGACGATGTTCTGCCGACCGAGCCGAGGGGATACCACGGGTACAAGGCCCTGTTCGGAGCGAAGTACATCGCTCCCGCGATCGGCGGCGGCCCTGACCATTTCAGCGACAGTGGCTACCGGGTCACCGACTCGAACGGGAACCTCGTCGACCTCGACGGGCACACGATTGCGGAGCCGTTCACGGGGACACCGGGCTTCTCGGGCTTCAATCCGACGGCGACGCAGAGCCTCGCCGTGCTCGCAGACATGCAGGAGGCCGGGATCCCGGTGACGTACGGCTACATCTCGGACCTGCACGAGAAGAAGTCCGACACCCGCATCGGCTGCACCACGACCGCGAACTCGGCTACCGCCGGTAGGCCGGTCGGCCCCGGGGACTCGTGCTACGTCACGAACGCGCAGCACTACGACCATGCGTTCCAGACGTTCTTCCAGCGGCTCCAGGCCGATGGGATCACGCCGGCGAACACGCTGTTCGTGATCAGCTCGGAGGAGAACGACCAGTTCGCGGGCGCGAACGTCGGGCGGGCGATCCAGCCGACGCCGGCCGGTTGCGACGGTATGACGACGCCGTGCAACTACCCGGCGGGCACGATCGGCGAGCTGCAGGCGAACGTCAAGGGCCTGCTGTCGGGCTCGGCGAGCGCGGGCACGCAGTTCGACATCGAGCCGCAGGGCGCGTCGATCTACGTGCGGGGCAACCCGTCGGCGAGCGACGCGACCGTCCGCCAGCTCGAGCGTGACACGGCGGCGATGACCAACCCGCACGACGCGTACTCGGGCGTCAACAACGAGAAGATCGTCGCCTACCAGGCGGGCGCGCTCGAGCAGCGCGTGCTGCACATGCAGACGAGAGACCCGCTGCGATTCCCGACGTACACGCTCTTCCCGAAGCCCGATTACTTCTTCTCGGCGTCGGGCCCGAACGTCAGCATCCTCAGCAACTTCGCATACGACCACGGCTACTACAGCCCGAACATCGACATCACATGGGTCGGCGTCGCGGGCAAGGGCGTGGCGGTGAACGGCATCGACGGGCCCGGACCGACGCAGGGGAACCAGCCAAGCGACCCCGAGTCGACGCACACGGTTCCGGAAGCCAGCCAAGTCGGGACGTGGGTCGAGGAGACCGACATCCGGCCGACGATGCTCTACCTGCTCGGCCTGAAGGACGACTACCAGTCCGACGGCCACGTGATCGCACAGGCGCTAGAGAATGTCCCCCGTGGGCTCGCCGCCAGGGAGAAGCTCGCCGCGGCCTACGACCAGGTCGAGTCGAGCGTCGGCCAGTTCGCAACCGACACGCTCATCGCCGACACGAAGGCGCTCGCGTCCGGCTCGAGCTCGGACGACAGCGCGTACCAGGCGGAGCAGAGCACGCTCGAGACCCTGGCGAACGACCGGGACAGGCTCGTCGCCAAGCTCAAGACGGTGCTCAATGACGGCAAGGGGCTGAAGCTCGGGGAGGTGCGGAACTACCTCGCCCGAGTGAACGACCTCCTGCAGCGAGCCGACGCGCTAGCCGGCTCGTAACTGCTCGATTTCGAGGGGCTCGAGCTCCCGGCACTCGCCGGGCTCGAGCCCTTCGAGCGTCAGCCCCGCGTAGGCCACGCGGTGCAGCCGGGTCACCGGGTGGCCGACCGCGACGAGCATCCGCTTCACCTGGTGCTTGCGTCCCTCGTGGAGCACGAGCTCGACGCGGCCGGGGCCGAGGCGGCGGGCGCGCGCCGGAGCGGTGCGGCCGTCCTCCAGGTCGAGGCCGTCGCGCAGGCGCTGCAGCGCCGTGTCGTCCGGATCACCCTCGACCTCCGCCTCGTACGTCTTCTCGACGCCGTAGCGCGGGTGGGCGAGCCGGTGCGCGAGCTTGCCGTCGTTCGTAAGCAGAAGCGCGCCGGTCGTGTCGGCGTCGAGCCGGCCGACCGGCACGACCCGCGGCTCCGGCGGCACGAGCTCGACGACGGTCGGCCGCCCCTGCGGGTCGCGGGCGGTCGTGACGACGCCCGCGGGCTTGTAGAGGAGGACGTACGCGAGCCGCTGCCGCGCGACCGCCCGCCCGTCGACCTCGACCCGGTCGCGCGCGCCGACGACGGTGTTGAGCTCTCCGGGCGAGCCGTTGACGGTGACGCGGCCGGCCTTGATCAGCTCATCCGCACGACGGCGAGAAGCGATTCCCGCCCTGGCGAGGAACGCGTTCAGGCGCATCCTGAGAAGATAAGCCCGTGGCGCACTACATCTCCCTGATCCGCTGGACGTCGCAGGGGCGGCTGGGCCTTCCCGCGTGGCGCGACCGGGTCGAGGACGGTGCGAGGGAGATCGAGGAGGCCGGCGGCAAGCTCGTCGGCGTGTGGGTGACCCTCGGCCGCTACGACGTCGTCGAGGTGTTCGAGGCGCCCGACGACGACACCGCGCTCGAGATCGTGACGAAGCTCAGCCACCACGGCGCCGAGCAGACCGAGACCCTGCGCGCCTTCACGCGCGGCGAGGCCGAGGAGATCATCAAGAAGCTCTAGATTGCCCGCGCCTGCGCCCGTTGGGGCACGTCTTCACGAGCCACGTCCGGTAACTGATACCGGACGTGTCCAGAGGAGCAGTTATGCGGAGCGCTTCTCCGCGACGGTGTGCAGGCGGTCCCGGATCTCGAGCGCGTCGGCGCCGACGTCGTCGAGGCGCGGCAGCTCCGAGAGGCTCTCGAGGCCGAACACGCGCTCGAAGAGCGGCGTCGTGCGGTAGCGGACGGCCCCGGCCACGTCGTCGCGTCCCGCCTCGGCGATCAGGCCGCGCTCGACGAGGTTGGCGACGGCCGAGTCGGCGGCGACACCCCTGATCCGGGCGATGTCCGGCCGCGAGCACGGCCCGAGGTAGGCCACGATCGCGAGCGTCTCCAGCGCTGCCTGCGAGAGGTTGCGCTGCGCGGGCCGCTCGAACAGCCGCGCGCACGCGGCAGCCTCCCCACGCGCGGCGCGGAAGGCCCAGCCGCCGGCGACGTGCTCGAGCACGATGCCGCTCCGCTCCTCGGTGAACCGCTCGCCGACGAGCCGCAGGGCATCCTCCACCCGCTCAGGGTCGTCGTCCGCGGCAGCCGCGAGCTCCTCGAGGGAGAGCGGCGCCGAGGCGACCACGAGCAGCGCCTCGAGTGTGCGAGCGAGGCGGTCGAGCGGGTCTGCCGGGATCAGGCGGAGCGGACGGTCCATGCAGCGGTCCTTTCATCTTGGCTGGGTTTCTCCTGCGTCGCGCGCGCGACGCGGATCGGGGCGAACGGCGCAGCCTGCTCGAGGACGAGCTCGCCGGCGCGGCGGAGCTCGAGCACCGCGAGGAAGGCGGACGCCTGCTCGAGTCGCGTCAGCTCCCGCACCTCGGTGTCGAAGTCGAAGCGCGAGCGCCGGCCGAGCAGTGCGCGGAACCGCTCGAGGAACTGCGAGACGGGCGGGAAGCGCAGCGCCATGTGCGAGAGCGAGACCTCGGGCGGGTCCTGCGCGAGGAGCCGCAGTGCGCGGCTCAGCGTCTCCGGGTCCTGCGGCGCGAGCGGCGTCTCGACCCTCGGCGCGAGCGGCGCCGGGCCGAGACGGAAGAAGCGGTCGCCCTCCGCCTCCAGACGCTCGCGCAACCAGGCGGCCGCCTCCTTGGCGCGCCGGTACTCCGCGAGCCGCCGCGCCAGCTCCTCGGCCGCCTCCTCGGGGTCGAGCTCGGCGAGCTCCGCCGCCTCGTCGGGGAAGAGCGCGCGCGCCTTCAGCTCGAGCAGCGCCGCAATGAGCACGAGGAACTCGCCGCACGCGTCCAGGTCCAGCTCCTCCCGCTCGGCCAGCCGCTCGAGGAAGGCGGTCACGATCGCCGCGAGGTCGACGTCGCGCAGGTCGAGCTCCTCCTTGAGGACGAGCGCGAGCAGCAGGTCGAACGGCCCCTCGAACGCGTCGAGGTCGAGCTCGAGCTCCCGGACGATCACGTCAGGAGCGTAGTGCCGTTACCGGACGCGGCTCTTCGGGACTGCCATCCGCGGCCCCGTCGGCACGGGCCGCGGCCGCGCCGCCCGCTCGGACGACGGCTCGTGGAAGAACTGCCACCAGACGAAGAACACGACCGCCACCAGCCAGATCCCGAGCGAGACCCAGAAGTTGACCCGCATGCCAGCGAAGTGGTTCGAGGGGTCGATCCGCAGGATCTCCTCGAAGGTGCGGAAGGTCGTGTACCAGATGACGTAGAGAGCGAAGAGCGCCGGCCGGCGCAGCGTGAAGCGGCGGTCGACCCAGAGCAGGACGCCGACCCCGATCAGGTCCCAGATGAACTCATAGAGAAAGGTCGGCTGGTAATAGCCGAACTCGCCGTGCGACTGGTACTTCGCCGCGATCCCGTTCTGGTGCGCCGCGTCGATCCGCAGCTTCCACGGGAGGCTCGTGGGCTTGCCGTACAGCTCCTGGTTCCAGTAGTTGCCCCAGCGGCCGATCGCCTGCGCGAGCAGGAGCCCCGGCGCGACCGCGTCCATCATCAGCCGGACGCTGTTGCCGGAGCGGCGCACCACGACGGCGCCCGCGGCAACGCCGAGGCCGATTCCGCCCCAGACGCCGAGCCCGCCGTCCCAGACCGCCGCGAACCCGTACCAGTGCGCGTGGATCGCGGGATCCTGGTTCCAGCTCGTCAGGTCGTGGTAGAGGCGCGCGCCGATCACGCCGAAGACGACGCCCCAGAGCGCGACGCGGAAGACGAGGTCCCAGTCGCCGCCCCAGCTCACCCAGCGGCGGCCGGTGAGCCAGATGCACGCGGCGATGCCGAGCAGCAGCATCAGCCCGTACATGTGCAGCGTCAGCGGCCCGAGGCTGAAGGTGCCGTTCGAGGGCGAGGGGATGTAGCCGAGGACGACGCCGGTCACGAAGGCTGCATTGTGCCCGCAAGGATCGGCGGGCTCAAGTCAGAGGCGCTAGCCGAGGATCCGGGCGACGAGCGCCGGCGGGCAGCCGCGCTCGACGAGCGCGATCGCCTCGTGGAGGTCGACCTCGAACCGCCCCGCGAGCGCGACCGCGTCGTCGCCCGCAAGCCCCACCCGCATGAGTTCGGCGGTGCGCCAGCGCTCCACGCGCTCCAGTTCGGTCTCGACGATTTCCTGTGCCGCAGCCATCCGCATTGTCTCCGCTCACACTTTCGGAAATTGGGACGGATTGGATCTCCCCCTCCGGGGGGATTTCACGCGACTATTGGACGGCGGCTGCGCCGAGCAGGTGCCGCACGGAGGCGAAGAAGTCGGGCTGCGGGTCCACGCGGTAGTCCGGGCCCAGCTCCAGCAGCTTCGGGCCCAGCGACGTGACTAGATCGACGTAGACGGGCGCCTCGCCGGGGAAATCGCGCACGAGCCCGGCGAGCTCGCGGATCACGCCGGCCGGCGCGTTGCGGGCGTCCACCTTGAGGCGCACCTCGCGCCGCTCGGGCGTCGCCTCGAAGCGGGAGACCTCGAGCGCGACGAGCTTCGTCTCGCCCTGCTGCTTGTGGTCGACGCGGCCCTTGACGACGAGCACCGCGTCCTCGACGAGCATCTCGCGCGCGGCGGCGTACGTCGAGTTGAAGACGACGACCTCGACCGAACCGGTCATGTCCTCGAGCTGGACGAACGCCATCGGCTCGCCCTTCTTCGTCGTCGTCGTCCGCACCCCGGCGACGATGCCGCCGGCGAGGACGGTCTCGCCCTCGCGCCGCCGCTCGAGCTCGACGAGCGTGCAGTCGGTGCGCCGCCGCAGCTGGTCGCGGATCGCGCTGAGCGGATGCTCGGAGACGTAGAGACCGAGGCTCTCCTTCTCCATCCGCAGCAGCGTGGCCTTGTCGGCATCGAGCAGCGGGATCTTGGGCTCGTGGTCGGAGGGGGACGTCTCCTCGGCGCCGAGGTCGAAGATCGAGGCCTGGCCGAGCAGCCGGTCGGCCTGGTGGCGCTGGCCGTAGGCGAGGATCTGGTCGAGCGTCCGCTCCTCGAGGACGCCGAGCCGCGACGGCGCGATGCGGTCGAGCCCGCCGCACTTCGCGAGCGCCTCGAGCACGCGCCGGTTGAGCAGCTGCGCGTCGACACGCGTCACGAGGTCGCCGACCGAGGTGAACGGCCCGCCCTCCTCGCGGGCCGCGACGATCGCGCGGCACGTCGCCTCGCCGACGTTCTTGACCGCGTTGAGGCCGAAGCGGATCTTCCCCTCGACGACCGCGAAGTCGACCTGCGACTCGTTCACGTCGGGCGGCAGCACCTCGATCCCGAGCTCGTCGCAGGCGGCGACGTAGAACGGCACCTTGTCCTTCGTGTTCATCACCGAGGAGATGAGCGCCGCCATGTACTCGCGCGGGTGGTTCGCGCGCAGCCAGGCCGTGCGGTACGAGATGAGCGCGTAGCAGGCGGCGTGCGACTTGTTGAAGGAGTAGTCCTGCGCCTGCTCCATGTCGGCCCACAGCTGCTGAGCTACCCCGGAGGCCGTGCCCGACGCGGCGCACCCCTCGAGGAACTTCGTCTTGAGGGACGCCATGAGCGAGTGGATCTTCTTGCCGATCGCCTTGCGCAGGTCGTCGGCCTCGGCGGGCGAGAAGCCGGCGATCTGCTTCGCGATCTCCATGTACTGCTCCTGGTAGATGCAGATCCCGTAGGTGGACGCGGTGATGGCCTTCAGCCGCGCGTCGGGGTAGGAGACCGCCTCCTGGCGGTTCTTGCGGCGCGCGTAGTCGGGGATGTACCGCATCGGACCCGGCCGGTAGAGCGCGACGAGGGCGATCAGGTCCTCGAAGTTCGTCGGCTTGACCTGGCGCAGCGCCTCGCGCATGCCCGACCCCTCGAACTGGAACACGCCGATCGCCTCGCCGCGCGCGAGCATCTCGTAGGTCTTCCGGTCGTCGAGCGGGATCGAGCCGATGTCGGCGACGCCGGCGAGCTGACAGGCCTTGTCGATCACGTCGAGGTTGCGCAGGCCGAGGAAGTCGATCTTCAGCAGCCCGATCGACTCGATCACTGTCCCGGAGAACTGCGTCACCACCTCCTGCTCGGCGCCCTTCTGCTGCAGCGGGACGAGGTCCATCAGCGGCTCGGCTCCGATCACGACCGCGGCCGCATGGATGCCGTCCTGACGGGTCAGGCCCTCGAGCGGCCGGGCGAGGTCGACGATCTCCTTGGCGACGGGGTCCCCATCGTAGGCCTGCTTCAGCTCTCCGCCCGGCTTCAGGCAGTCCGCGAGCGTCTGGCCGGGACCTTCCGGGATCAGCTTCGCGATCCGGTCGACCACGCCGTAGGGGTGCTCGAGCACGCGGCCCGCGTCCCGGACTGCGGCGCGGGCGGCCATGGTGCCGAAGGTGATGATCTGGGCGACCCGGTCGCGGCCGTACTTCTCGCGTGCGTAGTTGATCACGCGCTCCCGGCCCTCGACGGCGAAATCGAGGTCCATGTCCGGCATCGACTTGCGTCCCGGGTTGAGCATGCGCTCGAACAGCAGCCCGTACACGATCGGGTCGACGTCGGTGATCTCGAGGCAGTACGCGACGAGACTGCCGGCGGACGAGCCACGCCCCGGCCCGACGCTGACGCCGTTCCGCCGGGCGAAGCCGATGAGATCCGCGACGATCAGGAAGTAGTCGGAGAAGCCCATCTCCTTGATCGTCTTCAGCTCGAACTGGAGGCGCTCGCGCAGCTCGGGCGTGACGGTGTCGTAGCGCTTCGCCGCGCCGGCCTCGACGAGCTGGACGAGGTAGTCGAACGCGTCCTGGCCGCCGGGCGTGTCGAACTTCGGTAGCAGGATCCGCCCGAGCTCGATCTCGACGTTGCAGCGCTCGGCGACCTCGAGCGTCCGCCGCAGCGCGGCGTCCTGCCCGGGGAAGTCGGCCGCCATCTCCTCGGGCGTCTTGAAGTAGAAGTGGTCGGTCTCGAACTTCCAGCGGTTCGGGTTGCGGAGCGAGTCGCCCGACTGGATGCAGAGGAGCGCCTCGTGCGCGCGAGCGTCCTCGTGGCGCAGGTAGTGGACGTCGCCGGTCGCCACGGTCGGCAGGCCGCGCTTCTCGGCGAGCGCGACAAGCTCGGGGTTGATCCGCTGCTGGATGTCGAGGTGCGCGTTCTGGAGCTCGACGTAGACGCGGTCGCGGCCGAAGACCTGCTCGAGCCGGTCGAGCTCGGCCTCGGCGTCGGCCGGGCGGCTCTCCTCGAGCGCCTTGCAGACGCGGCCGGAGAGGCAGCCCGAAAGCGCGATCAGGCCGTTGCTGTGGCCGTGCAGCAGCTCCCAGTCGACGCGCGGCTTGTAGTAGTAGCCCTCGAGGTAGCCGAGCGAGGAGAGCCGGATCAGGTTCGCGTAGCCCTCGTTCGTCTCGGCGAGGAGCGTGAGGTGCGCCTGCCCCTTCTGCTGGACGCGCCGGTCGTCGGTGACGTACACCTCGCAGCCGATGAGCGGCTTGACGCCCTCGTTGCGGGCAGCCTTGAAGAGGTCGACCGCGCCGGCGAGCGAGCCGTGGTCGGTGAGCCCGACTGCCGGCATCTCGAGCTCGGCGGCGCGCTTCGCGAGGTCCGGGATCCGGCAGGCCCCGTCGAGGATCGAGAACTCGGAGTGGACGTGGAGGTGGACGAACGGCGCTTCGGGCACGGGGGGTCGAGGATAACGCCGGCCCGAGACGGTGCCCTTCCCGGCGTCGTGCGAGAGGATCCGCTCGATGACCCGCGCACGCTGGATGGCCCTCTTCTTCGCCCTCGGGTCGACCTGCTTCCTCGTCGGTCCGTTTCCCGGCTACGTCCAGCTCGTCGGCGAGACCGCGGACGCGGTCACCTTCTTCGTCGGCTCCATCCTCTTCACGGCGGGTGGAGCGCTCCAGGGTTGGCTCGCCTGGGCCGAGCGCCGCTCGCCCAGCGGGAGCGCCGCGTGGTGGTCGGCGCTCGTCCAGTCCGCGGGCACGCTCTTCTTCAACGTGACGACCTATCAGGCGATGCATGTGGCCCTGACGAGCTCCGAGTACGACAGGCTCGTCTGGCGGCCCGACTGGCGCGGCTCGATCTGCTTCCTCGTGTCGGGCGGCATCGCGTACCGGGCCTCGCGGCGGCGCACCTGGCACGGGCTGCTGCCGGAGCGCGGCGGCGAGGGCTGGTGGCAGCCGGGGGTCAACCTGCTCGGCTGCATCTTCTTCGGGATCTCCGCCGTCGCCGGCTACGTCGTCCCCTCGACGGGCTCGATGCTGGACCAGGCCGCCGCCAACTGGAACACGTCGCTCGGAGCGGCGTGCTTCCTCGCCTGCGCGCTCGACACGCTGCGCAGCGACCGACCCTCGAAGATGCCGCTCCGCCGCGAGATCCACAAGCTCGAACACGAGCTCGAGCACGACTTCCGGCGCCAAGCGCGCCCCGACGGCTGACGAAGCAGATCGTTACGCTCGAGCAATGAACGTCTTTCGCCGCATCAGCCGGGCGATCTCGCGCCTCAGCCACTCCTCCGCCCCGGTCCCCGCGGAAGGGGCGATGGCCGCGCAGGTAGATCTCGGACAGGTCGAGGCCGCCGAGCGGCAGGAGCTCGAGCCCGAGGAGCCGCAGGAGCCCGAGAGCGAATAGCTCGGCCGCTCACGTAATCTTGCGGAACAGCCCGCCGCCCCGCGGGTCGACGTAGAGCGCGGCGTCGATCGCGTACGCCCTGAACGCCGCCGCGAGGCCGAGGCCCGCGAGGATCCCTGCGAGCAGCGCCGTCAGCGTCGGCTGGAAGGGGAGCGTGACCGCCGCGAGGAGCGAGACGCCCACCGTGCTCGGCAGGGCCGCATGAAACGCATGCAGCCAGGCCGGCGCGACGCTCGCGTCGGCGGGCAGCTCCACCGGGTCGCCCGGAGCCCCGCGAAAGCGCGCCCGCGGGTCGTTCGGCACGAGGAACGCGATCACGAAGGCTCCCGCCGCGAACGCGAGCAGGATCGGCCCGGCCGCACCTCCCGCCGCGTGGGCGGCGGCGAGGAAGACGATGCTCAGCACGAGCCGCAGCGGTGCGACGAGCAGCAGCCTGAGCCGGACCGACTCGACCGTCACGGCTCAAGCCTAGAACGTCGGTCCTGCGAGACTGAAGCCATTCCCAGGCGCCGTCTCCTCGTGCTCGTCTTCGTCGTGACCACGCTCCTCGCGGTCGTGGCGGTGGCGGCGCGCGGCCGGCCGCTCGGCTCGAACGGCGGCTCCGGCAGCGGGCTGCCGCTGACGTTCTGGGACTATGTCTTCACCTCGTTCCTGATCGTCGAGGTGTTCATGATCCTCGCGGCGTTCGTGTTCCTGTTCTTCATGCGCCGCCACCCGGACCAGCGGAAGAGCTACTCGAGCCGGACCGCCCGCGCCCTCGCCATCCTGGTCGGGGTGGCGGCGTTCGTCGTCATCCTGGGACGCCACGTCGACCTGTACCGCCTGCTCCACCCCGGCGGCAAGTCGAACCCCGCCGACACGACCGCCACGCAAACGTTGCCCGGCAAGAACGCGAAGCACAAGCAGGCGGCGCCACGGCACGTGCAGTTCCGCTGGGAGGAGCTTGCGCTCGTCCTCGGGCTCCTGCTCGGGCTCGGTGTGCTGGCCGCCGCCACCCGCACGCGGCTCGGCCCGGCGACCGACCCGCGACCCGCGCCCGAAGTGCTTGCCGCCGCTCTCGACGAGTCGCTCGACGACCTGCGAGCCGACTCCGACCTGCGCCGCGCGATCATCGCCGCCTACGCCCGGATGGAGACGGCCCTCGCCGCGGCCGGCCTTCCGCGGCACCACGCCGAGGCGCCGCTCGAGTACGTCGAGCGGGCGCTGCTCACCCTCGACACGAGCGCCGCCGCCGTGCGCAGGCTCACCGACTTGTTCCAATGGGCTAGGTTCAGCCAGCATGAGCCGGATCCGGCGATGAGGGACGAGGCGGTGAACGCGCTCGTCGCCGTGCGGGACGAGCTGCGCGCGTCGGAGCCGGCGCTCGCGTGAGGCTCGCGCGGCGGCTCGCGTTCCCGGCGGTCCTCGCGGCCGTGGTGCTCGTGCTCCTGCTCGCGCTGCGGCCGCTCTCGACCTCGCGCGCGCTCGCGATCTGGATCGTGGTGGTGGCCGCGATCGCCCTCGTCCTGGTCGTCCGGCACTCCCGCGGCGGCCGCACGCCGCAGCACGCGAGCCGCTTCGAGGCAGCTCTTCGCGGCCGGAAGGAGGCGCCCCAGGCGCCGGTGGAGCTGCTGCGGATGGAGCGCGAGCTCGAGCTCGGGATCGCGGACGCCAGCCACGCCCACCGTCGGCTGCTGCCGCTGCTGCGGGCGGCGGCTACGGCGCGGCTCGCCGCTCGGCGCGGCATCGAGCTCGACCGGCGGCCCGAGGCCGCCGAGGCCCTGCTCGGCGCGGGCGTCTGGGAGCTGCTGCGCCCGGACCGGCCCGAGCCCGTCGACCGGCACGGCCCCGGCGTGCCGCGCGAGAGCGTCGCCGCGGCGATCGAGCGGCTGGAGTCGCTGTGACCTCGCTCGCCGACGTGCGACGGCACTCGCAGGTGATCCTCGACGAGGTCGAGAAGGCCGTCGTGGGCAAGCGCGGGCCGCTCGAGCTGATTCTGATGGCGCTGCTGAGCGACGGCCACGTGCTGCTCGAGGACTACCCCGGGCTGGCCAAGACGCTGATCGCGCGCTCGTTCGCCCAGGCGACCTCGCTCCGTTTCGCGCGGATCCAGTTCACGCCCGACCTCATGCCGGGCGACGTCACGGGCTCGCAGATCTTCGACCAGCGGACGGCCGAGTTCGTGTTCCGCCCCGGTCCCGTCTTCGCCAACCTCCTGCTCTCCGACGAGATCAACCGAGCCCCACCGAAGACGCAGGCCGCGCTGCTCGAGGCGATGCAGGAGCGCCAGGTGACGATCGAGAACACGACGCACCGGCTCGAGCCGCCGTTCCTCGTGCTCGCGACGCAGAACCCGATCGAGTACGAGGGGACGTACCCCCTGCCCGAGGCGCAGCTCGACCGATTCCTCGTGCGGATCTCGATCGGCTACCCGGAGCGCGAGCACGAGATCGAGATGCTCGAGCGCCGCCTCGAGCGCGGCGTCGACGACGTCGAGCTCTCGCCGGTGGTGGACGGGGCGACGCTCGTCGCGCTGCAGCAGGCGCTCGAGCAGGTGCACGTCTCCGACGCGATCGAGGGCTACGTGGTCGATCTCGTCACCGCGACGCGGGAGTCGCGGCGGCTCGCGGTCGGCGCGAGCCCGCGCGGCAGCATCGCCCTGCTCAAGCTCTCGCGCGCGAAGGCAGCGCTCGCGGGGCGTGACTTCGTCACGCCGGACGACGTCAAGGCCGTCGCGGTGCCGGCGCTCGCGCACCGGCTGATGGTGAAGCCGGAGCTCTGGGTGCAGCGGCTGCGCGGCGAGGACGTGGTGGAGGAGGCGCTCGAGACCGTGCCGACGCCGCCTGCGGAGGACCGGGTGCGCACAGCCGAGGCGTGACCGGGCTCGTCTCCTCGCGCCTGCCGGCGTATGCCGCGCTCGCGGCGGCCGGGCTGGTGGCCGGCCTCGCCCTCGGGCGCGTGGAGCCCGTGGCGCTCGCGGCCCCGTTCGTGCTCGCGCTCGTCGCGGCTGTGGCCGGACGCGAGCCCGACGTCTCCGTCCGCATTTCGCTCGACCGCAACCGCGCCCTGGAGGGCGACGAGGTCAGCGCGACGATCGAGCTGTCCTCCGCCGTCGGCGCGGACCGCTTCGAGCTGCTCGTCCCGCTGCCGCCGGGCCTGAGCGCCGACGGAGGCCGGGCACGCGCGGTCGTGCTCCATCCCGGCGAGGAGCGGACGCTCGAGCTGACGCTGCGCTGCGAGCGCTGGGGGAACTTCACGGTCGGGCCGCTGCTCATGCGGGCGCGCGACCTGCTTGGGCTGCGGTCCTGGGAGGCCGCGGGAGGGACGGCCCAGGCGCTGCGCGTGTACCCGAGCGAGGAGACGCTCCAGTCCCTCGTGGCCCCGCTCGAGACGCAGGTGTTCGCGGGCAACCAGGTCTCGCGGGCCCGCGCCGAGGGGATCGAGTTCGCCGACCTGCGCGAGTGGCAGCCGGGCGATGCCGTGCGGCGCGTCAACTGGCGGGCGACCGCGCTGCGCGGCGAGCTCTGGGTCAACGAGCAGCACCCCGAGCGCAACACCGACGTCGTCCTCTTCCTCGACACCTTCGCCGAGGTGCGCGCCCAGGGGCGGAGCACGAACGACCGCGCCGTGCGCGCCGCAGCCACGCTCGCCCACGGCTACCTGCAGCGCAAGGACCGCGTCGGGCTCGTCGGCTTCGGCGGGGTCCTCTCCTGGCTCGTCCCGGAGTCGGGCGCGCGGCAGCTGTACGCGATCGTCGACACGCTGCTGGCGAGCGACATCGTGCACAGCTACGCGTGGCGCGACGTCGACGTGCTGCCGCCGCGGACGCTCCCGGCGAAGGCGCTCGTGCTCGCGCTCACGCCGCTGCTGGACGACCGGACGGCCGCGGCGCTGCTCGACCTGCGCGCCCGCGGCTACGACCTGATCGTGGTCGAGGTCTCCCCGCTCGAGCTGCTCGCACCGGACCCGGACTCGCCCCTGGCGCTCGCCCACCGCCTCTGGCGCCTCTCGCGCGAGGCGCTGCGCTGGCGCTACGAGCAGGTCGGCGTGCCCGTGGTCAACTGGCGCGAGGGGGTCCCGCTCGCCGCCGCGCTCGAGGAGGTGAACGCATTCAGGCACCTCGCCAGGCCCGCGTAGCGCTCGCCGCGGCCGCGCTGGCGGCGTACGGCGGCGTCCTCGCCCTCGCGCTCGCCCGGGCGGGGGCGGTGGCGGGTGCGCTCGCTCCCGGCGCCGCCCTGGGGGTGGTGCTGCTCGTGGTCGCGCTCGCGCGCGGCGGCGGGACGCTCGGCCTCGCCCTCTTCTTTGGCGGGGCGACCTACGTCGCGTTTCTCGTCGCCGGGCACGACCGGGTCGACGCGAGCGCGCCGCTCGTCGCGGTGCTGCTCCTCCTCTGCGGCGAGCTGTCGGCGTGGTCGCTGGACGAGCGATGGGAGATCCGCGCCGACAGGGAGCTGCCCTGGCGCCGCGGCGCCGCGCTCGGCATCCTCGCGCTCGCCGGCCTCGCGGTCTCGGCGCTGCTCGTGGCCCTGAGCGCGGTGCCCTCCAGCCACGGCCTCGCCTGGACGGTCGCGGGCGCGGCCGCCGCGGTCGGCGCCGCGGGCACCGGGGTCTGGGTCGCGCGCCGCTAGCGGCGCGGCCCCATGACCTCCCCGTCACCGGCCGTGTTCTGGCCCCGGCCGGTCGCGCCTTCCGCGATCTCGCGGTCGCCCGCCGTCTTCTGGCCGCGACCACGTGGGCTCTTCATGGTCTCGCGTGTATCTGTCTCGCGTCTGTCGCCGCGAGGCTTGTCTCGACTGTGTTCGTTCATGCCCGGGAGGTTCCCGCCGGGCCGGAATTCAATCGCACTGCGGTTCACTTCGCGCGCACAGCATGAGAGCCGGGCGAGATCCGCCCGGCTCTCCCTCGACTTCTCGTCAGCTGCGGATCGTGTTGCTGAGGCCCGCGAGGTAGCACGAGCCGACCTGTGCCTTGCCGAGCGTGACCCGGACCCGCAACCCGTGCCTGATCCCGGAGCGGAAGACCGATGACGTGACCACGGTCGGAGCGACTCCGGTCGAGTTTGCGTGCAGCAGGACGCGCTTGACCTTGACCCACCGCTTCGCCGACTTCTTGAAGCGCTGGAAGGTCGCGTACTTCCCCGCGAAGCTGTCGCCCGCGGAGATGTGGAGCGAGTACTTGTGCTTCCCGACCTTGCCGAGCCGCAGCCGCGGCTTGACGGCGACTGTCACGGACGTGCTCGCGACGCCCTTGGACTGCACCGAATACGCCGTCTGCTTGAGAGGCTGGGCCTGGTACGTGAAGGCGCCGCCGGTGGTCGTCGTGATGTTCGCGAGCTTGGTCGGCGCATTCGCCCCGCATTGCAAGGCGACGACCTGCAGCTGCTGCCCGGACTGCTTGCTCGCGAGGGTGCCGGCGAGGGCGACCTTGCGGCCGTAGGAGACGACCTTCGGGCTGACCGCGAGGGTGGTCGCCAGCGGCGTGGCGACGGTGACCGTGCCCTTGAAGTTCTTCCCCTTGCCGACCGGGTCGGAGAAGTTGAACTTGCCGGCGGTCGAGAAGGTGCAGCTCGCGCTCTGT
>JBJMKE010000069.1:0-14142 GCA_045806005.1 Gaiellaceae bacterium | reverse complement strand
GGCGAGCAGCCGCACGGCAAGCTGCTGGCCGCCCTGGCGGTCGTCGCGATGGCCCTCTGTTACGCGATCGGGACGCTGCTCGCGGGCCGCTACCTCGGCGGCACCCCGCCGCTCGTCGTGGCGCTCGCCTCGACCGCCATCTCGACGATCGCGGTGCTGCCGGTCGGCGTGATTCAGGCTCCGTCCGGCATGTGGCACGGGGAGACGATCATGGCGATCCTCGTGCTCGGCTTCGTCGGCACCGCGATTGCGTACCTCCTCTTCTTCGCCCTGATCCAGCGGGCCGGCGCGAACTACGCGACGCTCGTGACCTACCTCGTGCCGCCGATCGCCCTCGCCTACGGCGCGATCTTCCTGGACGAGAGCTTCGGGCTGTCGGCGTTCCTCGCCCTCGCCCTCGTGCTGGTGGGCGTGGCCCTCGCGACGGGCGGGGTGAGCAGGCTCCGCGTGGGCGTCGATGCTCGTCGGGCAAAGCCCGGCAAGCCCGCGCCCGACCTCCCGGTCTAAGAGCTTCTGACGAAATGACCACGCGCTGACTGGGCGCGATGGGCGGGTGCGATGCAAGGACGCAGGGAGCGTGAAATAGCAGCGCTATTCGCGCGACCGAGGACGCCGCAGCGTGCCGCCCAGCGCGGCCAGGCGGCCCGTGCTTCACCGCGTTAGGAGCTCTAAGCCGCGGTACCGTCGAGACATGCAGGTTGAGCTGAGGCGCGCGGAGCCGCTCGACGCTGATTTCCTGCTCGAGCTGCTCGCGGACGAGGAGATCCGCCCGTTCCTCGGCCCCCGCACCGCCGCCACCCGCGACGAGGTGCTGGAGGAGATCGAGCGCTCGCTCGCGGAGCCGGAGAGCTTCGGCCGCCTCGTGGTCGAGGCGGACGGGGAGCGGGCGGGGATGCTCGGCTTCCACGTCGCGAACGAGCGGAGCCGGATCGCCAGGCTCGAACGGCTCGCGATCCACCCGCGCTTCCGGGGCCGCCGGCTCGCCGACGAGGCGGCGCGGCTCTGCCAGCGGCTCCTGCTCGAGGAGCTCGGCTTCCACCGGCTCGAGCTCGAGATCTACGCCTTCAACGAGCGCGCCTGCGCCCACGCCGAGCGGGCCGGTTTCGTCCGCGAGGGACGCAAGCGGCGGGCGTACCGCTACGAGGGCGACTGGGCGGACTCCGTCCTCTACGCCCTCATCCCGGAGGACCTCGTTTAGGCCGCCGTACGTCAGAATCCCGGCATGACCCTGCTCGTACGCCTCACCGGCCGCGACGGCGAGCACGAGCTGCCGGTGCCTGCGGAGCAGACCGACCACGAGGAGCTGACGCGCTTCCTCGACCGCCACGGGCCCTATGCACAGCCCTGGATTCGGCTCAGGTCCGGGGAGTATGTTCGCTACGACCACATCGTCTCGATCCGGATCGGCGGCTAGTGGGCGGAAGATGGCGACGCTGCCGCGCGTCGGGTGAGACGAAGAGGCAGCGGACGAAGGGAGCACGATGGACGACACGAGGACACGGGCACAGCTCGTCGCCTCCGACCATGCCGGCACGATCGGCACAGTCGTCACGCGGACCGAGGTTGCCGACGCGGCAACCGGGACCGAGTTCCCCGCCACCCTCCTCCTCGATCTCGACCGGGTCGAGACGGCGGAGGACGGCGAGGTCACGGCCCATGCGAGGCTCGCGGTCGACTGGGACCGGGACACACTCGAGCGGGTACTGGCGTCGACCGACGACGAGAAGATCGGTCTCTGGTTCGACGAGCGCGAGCTCGCGCAGGCGTTCGACGAGGCCGAGGTCGAGGCCCACGGATTCCGCGAGAAGGCGGCGGTGATCGCGGTCGCGGTCACGGCGGCCGGCGCGAGCGCAACCCCCGCGCTCGCGAGTCGGGTGGCGGGCAACGAGGGCGGCGGGGGAGGTACTCCGGCCGCGGCAGCCGCGGCGGCGGCTCAGCCTATGGGAGCCGAGCGAGGGCTGCAGCAGGACGAGCAGCTGGGCGCGCCGCGGGCGACCGCGGGCTTCAACGTGGCTCCCGGCGCGAGCGGCCAGGGGCCGGTCGTGCAGCCTGCCGGCGCCGAGCGGGCGCTTCTGCAGGACGAGCAGGCGGCTGTGACGAGGAGTGAGCCCAGCAGCACCGCGGTCACGTCGACCGGTGACGCCACGCTGTCGTCGGGCGAGCTCGCCGCGGCGGTCGCGGGCGGAGCGCTTCTCATTGCTGCGGCGGGCTTCGGCGCCGCCCGCAGGCGTACGCCGCCTGCGCAGCCGGCCTGAGCCTCTGCAGCCCGAAACGTGCGGAGCGCCCCTCGCGGGCGCTCCGCACAAGGCCTAATCCAGCCCGCCGACGTCGAGCACGACCGTCTTGAGGTCGGTCATGTCGAGCATCGTGTAGCGGCCGCCGATCCGGCCCCAGCCGGTCTGCGTGCCCGAGGCGCCGCCGAACGGCTCGTGCGCCTCCCAGTAGTCGGTCGAGTCGTTGACGACGACGTTGCCGACCCGGAGGTTGTCGAGGAAGCGGAACGCGCGCGAGAGGCTCGACGTGTAGACCGCCGCCTGCAGCCCGAGGTGCGAGTCGTTCGCCGCGGCGAGCGCCTCCTCGTCCGAGCCGACGCGGATCAGCGGGACGATCGGCCCGAAGGTCTCCTCGCGGTTGATCAGCGTGTCGAGCCCGACGCCGGTGACGACCGTCGGCTCGTAGTAGAGCCCGGTCGGCCGGCCGCTAGCCCGGGAGCCGCCGAGCACCACCTCGGCGCCCCTGTCGACGGCGTCCTCGAGGTGGCGGTCCATCTTGGCGGCGGTCGGCTCGTTGTTCATCGGGCCGACCTTCGTCTCCGCCTCGAACGGGTCGCCGAGCGGCCACTCCCCCGCGACCTTCACGACCTCGTCGAGGAACGCGTCGTGGACGCTCGCGTGCACGAGGACGCGCTCGGTCGCGCAGCAGACCTGGCCCGCGCAGAAGAAGCCGCCGTAGACGGCGCCCTGCGCGGCGCGCGCGAGGTCGGCGTCCTCGCAGACGACGACCGGGCCGTTGCCACTCGCCTCGATCAGCGACCGCTTGAGACCGGCCGCGCGCACGATCTTCTCCGCCGTCGTGTGCGAGCCGATGAAGCCGATTCCGTCGACGCCCGGGTGCGTGACGAGCCGCTCGCCCACCTCGCCGCCGCCGTAGATCACGTTGACGACGCCTTCGGGCAGTCCCGCGTCGGCCATGATCTGCATGAAGTTCGCCATCGCGAGCGGCGTCCACTCCGACGGCTTGATCACGATCGTGTTGCCGGCCGCGATGCCCGGCGCGATCAGCTCGACCGGGATCAGCGTGGGGAAGTTCCAGGGCGTGATCGCCGCGTAGACGCCGTTCGGCTTGCGGAAGGTGAGGATCCGCTTGGCCGGATCCTGGGAGGGGATGACCGCCGTCTCCATTCGCTTCACGTCCTCGGCGGCGATGCGGAAGTTCTCGGCCGTCTCGTCGATGTCGGCCAGCGCCTCGGTCGCGTACGGCTTGCCCTGCTCGAGGGTCAGCTCGTGCGCGAAGGTCTCGCGCCTCTCGGCGATCAGGTCCGCGATCGCATGGCAGATCTCGGCGCGCTCCCAGGCCGAGCGTGCCGCCCAGACGGGCTGCGCACGGCGGGCGGCCGCGACGGCGGCGTCGACGTCGGCCGGGCTCGCGTCGGGCGCCTCGGCGAGCGTCTCGCCGGTGACGGGGGAGACGATCGTGCGTGCGCTGTCGCCGGTTGCGGCGACCCACGTCCCGCCGACGAAGTTGTCGAGCGTGCGAACGGCGAGGGCCATACCGCGCCGATTCTACGGCTACGCCGCGGCGGAGATGCGATCGTCGGCGATGGGGAGGTCGAATGCGAACGTGCTGCCGTAGCGGGGCGCCGACTCCACCCAGATCCGCCCGTGCATCGAGGACACGAGCTGGCGGCAGATGTAGAGGCCGAGCCCGCTCCCCCCGACGCCGTACCGGTGGTCGGGATCGAGCCGGTAGAACTTCTCGAAGACGTGCTCCTGCTCGGCGCGGGGAATCCCGGGGCCGCGGTCGCGGACCGAGAACCGGACGCTGCCCTTCTCCCGCTGCACCTCGATGTCGACACGGCTGCCGGCGGGCGAGTACTTGACGGCATTGTCGATCAGATTGGCGAGCACCTGGTGCGTGCGCGCCTCGTCTCCCAGCACCTGCGGTAGGTCGTCCGGGGTCGAGATCCGGAGCATCGCCTTCAACGCGGCCTTGTGCCGGGCTTCGTCCACCGCTGCCCGCGCGACGGCCGCGGCGTCGAACGGCTCGTGCTCGACGCGCAGGGAGCCGGTATCCAGCTGGCCGGCGAGGAGGATGTCCTCGACGAGGCTCGCGAGCCGCTTCGACTGCCCGGCGATCATGCTGAGCAGCTTCTGCCGCGTCTCGGCAGGAAGCTCCTCGCCGCGCCGCGTGAGGGTGAGCGCCGCCCCGTGGAGCGCCGCGAGCGGGGTTCGGAGCTCGTGCGAGACGGTGGCCACGAACTCCGCCCGGATCGCCTCCAGGCGCTGCTCGCTGGTGGCGTCGCGGAAGGCGTAGACGGTGCCGTCGCTGAACTCCACGCCCGCGATCGAGAGCCAGAGCTGGCGGCCGGCGATCTCGACCGGGATCGTCTCCGGCCGCGACCGCTCGTCGCCGTCGCCGGTCGGGATCCGGTCGGCGATCGAGCGCCATTCCGGCAATGCCGTCTCGACGGGCCGGTCGCAGACCAGCTCCGAGGTCAGGCCGGTGATGGTCTCGGCCGCGGCGTTCCAGAGGCGGATGATGCCGTTCGAGTCGACGAGGACGACGCCCTCCCCGAGATGGGACAGCACGCGCGCCGCCCGCTCGCGCTCGCGCTTGGCAAGGCGGGAGCGCCCGAGCAGAGGCGCCAACGCGTAGGCGGTCACCGCGACCGCTGCGAGCGCGCCGAGGCCGGCCAGGAGCCAGCGCCACCGCGCGGCGGTGGCGCCGCCGAGGATCTCCGACGCAGGGGCGAGCACGACGAGCCTGGTCGCAGGCGCCTCCCGGGTCAGCATCGTCGAGACGGCGACGGAGCGCTCGCCGCCCGCGGGGATCTCCGTCGGCCGGCCGAGAGGGATCGCGGCAGGAAGGGATGTCTGCTGCCCAGAACCCAGGAGCAGCGATCGCCCGTGCGCGAAGGCGAGCCTGCGGTCCCGCGGCAGCTGCGTGGTGCGCTCGAGCCGTGCCAGTAGCTCTCGGTCGAACGGCACGCGCACGGTCACGGCCCCGACCGGGTGCCCGCCGACGACGATGCGGATGCTCCGGCTCGGGACGGCGCCCGTCCGTGCGGGCCGCCCGAGGACGAACCGCACGTGCGGCCGCGCCAGCCTCGCGAGTTGCCGCCGGTTCCGGTGCTGGAACGCGCGCTGCACCCGGTGCGAGGAGGCGAGCAGGTGCGCCTGGACACCGGCGCCGGCGAGGACGCGCCGGTAGTCGGCCGAGGCCTCCCGCAGGACCTCCTGCATGGCCGTCTCCGCCTGTGAACGCGCTCGCGCCGACTCCCAGCCGGCGACCGCCCATGCCGCTGTGGCGAGCGGCAGGACGAGGAAGACGAGCGCCGCCCCGACCACGAGCCGTCTGCCTGCGAGCCTGCTCAATGCTTGTCGTGCCCGGGCGGCGTGCCCTCGTTCCCGTGAGACGGCGGCTGGGGCGGGGCGGGCGCTGAGGGAGGCGCCGGCGTCGGCTTGCCGTGTCCCGGCGGCGGGCCGTGGTGCTCAGGCTTCGCGGGTTTCGGTGGCTTCGCGGGTTTCGGTGGCTTCGCCGGGTGCTGTGGGTGCGCCGGTTTCGGTGGCTTCGTCGCGTGCGCTGGCTTCGCCGAGTGCGTTGGCTTTGCGGGGTGCAGCGGCTTGGCCGGGCGCAGCGGCTTCGGCGCGGCCTTCGGCTTCTGCGCCGCCAGGAGATGCGAGTGCGCGTGTGGCCGCGGCCCGTGACCGTGCCGGACGATGGCCACCGGCTGGGGAGTCGGCGTGGCCGGCGGGGCCGGAGGCGTGAGAGCGGGCGGCTGGGGCTGCGGGTTCGGCTTCGGCTTCGGGGCAGGCTTGGGCGCGGGCGTACGGCGCACCGGGGAGGCGGACGGCGCAGGCGGCTTCAGCGCCTGGGTGGTCGCTACGACGGGAGTCAACGTTGCAGTCGCGGTAGGCGAAGGCGTGGGCTGCGGATGAGCAGCGGGCCCCGACACGCGCGGCGCCGGGAGGACCAGCGCCCCCACATGCCCGCGATCCGCCGGCGATGCTCCGGGCAGCAGTCGCTCCGCAGGCGGCTGTAGGACCACCAGGGAAACGACCACGGACGCTACTACCGCCGCGAAAGCCGGCAGCAGTGGCCGGATCCTTGCAAGTGTTCTCTGCATTCCTTCGCCCGCCGGTGGCAGACAGCCCTCCCCTCGAAAGCTTAGTACTCCATCGGCCGGACGAGGCCGCGACTTGAGGGCGCCGCGGTCGACGATCTCGACGAGTCGCTCGCGGCGCTCGCGCAAGCAGGGGATCGAGCCGGAGCGGGAGGCCGCGAAGGCGGCTCGCGTCGCATCTGCTTCGTGCAGGACCCCTGGCTTTGAGTGGGACAATCACAGCGTGGCGTTTTGCTCGAATTGCGGCGCTTCGCTTCCCGTCGGCGCGCGCTTTTGTCCGAGCTGCGCCGCACCGGTCGCTGGCAAGCGGCCGACGGAGGAGCGGAAGCTCGCCACCGTGCTCTTCGCCGACCTGGTGGGATCGACCAGTCTCGCCGACTCCCAGGATGCTGAGCGGACACGCGCGCTTCTCAACCGCTTCTACGACGCGATGGCGACCGAGATCGCAGATGCCGGAGGAACGATCGAGAAGTTCATTGGGGATGCTGTGGTCGCCGCCTTCGGTGCCCCCGCGGCGCAGGAACACCACGCCGCTCGCGCCCTGCACGCTGCGCTCTCCATGCACCGGCGGCTCGAGGTGTTGTTCGGTGAGAGCCTCCGCCTGAGGATTGGCGTCAACACCGGGGATGTCGTCGTGGGCCAGGCGCGCGAGGGCAGCTCCTTCGTAACAGGTGATGCTGTCAACGTCGCGGCTCGCCTCGAGCAGGGGGCCAAGCCGGGGCAGATACTCGTCGGGGAGCGGACTGTCGCGGCGGCACGGAACGCCTTTGCTTTCGGACCCGAGGAAACGCTCGAGGCGAAAGGGAAGGCCCGCGGAGTCGTTTGTCGTCCGCTCCTCGGGACGGCTACCTGGCTGTCCGAGGATCCGGCACCGAGCAGCATCGTCGGCCGCGAAGGTGAGCTGACGAGTCTCCGAGATCTCTACGTGGGCGTCGCCGGCAGCCGTAAGTCTGCGGTCGCGACGATCGTGGGTGAGCCTGGAATCGGCAAGAGCACGCTCGTCCGCGAGTTCCGCGACTGGCTCTCCACGCAGGTGCCTCAGCCGTCGGTGCGGCTCGGTCGCTGCCTGCCCTTCGGCCAAGCTGGTGCTTATGCGCCGCTGGGCGAGATCGTGCGTGACCACCGTGCGCTCCTCGACCGCCGGCCGATTCTCGGTCTGGCCATCGGAAAGCCCGCCCCGCCCGGGCTGCACCCGCTGGCTGTCGGCGAGCATCTACGGGCCGCCTGGCTCGAGCTGCTCGTCGAGCTGAACGTCGCGGGCCCTGCCGTCCTGATCGTGGAGGATCTGCATTGGGCCGAGCCGGAGCTCCTCGAGCTGCTCGATGATGGCGCCCGACGTTTGCAAGGGTCGGTTCTTCTGCTTGGCACCGCCCGGCACGATCTGGAGCGCGACGGCGCAACGCTCCGCCTCGGGTCGCTGTCGTCAGTCGACGCGGGCCGCATCGTCGACCGGCTCGCGCCCGCGACCTTCAGCGAGGACGTGAGGACCTTCCTGATCGATCGGGCCGGCGGAAATCCGTTCTTCCTCGAGGAGCTCCTGCGCATGCTCGGCGACCAGGGCGTCACCGGCGAGATCCCGCGCTACCTGACCCTTCCCGACACCGTCCAGGCGCTTCTCGCTGCGCGTATCGACCTGCTCTCGCCGGACGAGAAGTCCACGCTCCAGGCCGCGGCGGCGATCGGACGGACGTTCAGCCCCGTTCCGGTTCGCGCGCTCGTCGAGGGCGACCCTCCGATCGACGAACTCGTCGCTCGAGGTTTCGTCCGCAACGCCGACGGTGGATTCGCATTCGTCCACGCGCTGACGCGCGATGTCGCCTACGCCGGCCTGACCACCCCGAGACGGGCGCGCCTGCACGCGGGGTACGCGGGCTGGCTCGAAGACGCGGGCGGCGGTGCGGACGAGGACGCGGCCGAGCTCGCCCACCACTTTGCCGAGGCAGTGCGGCCGGAAGACGAGGATCTTGCGTGGCCCGGGGAGGACGAGGAGCTGGCTCGTCTGCGAGTCCGGGCGGTCAGGTGGCTCCGCCGGGCGGCCGAGCTCGCGGTCGGACGTTACGAGATGAAGGAGGCGGTGAGCCTGCTGGAGCGTGCAGTCGCCGTCGAAGCCAATTCGCCGGCCCGGCTGGTGATCTGGCGCGAGATCGCCCACGCGAACGTGCTCTATTTCGACGGCCAGGCATTCGCTGCAGCGCTCGAGGCGGCCATCGCCAACGCAGCCGACGACGAGACCCGTGCGGACCTGCGCGCCGAGCTTGCCTTCCAGACGATGTCCCGCGCGGGCATGTGGGGCACGCCCCCGCCGACGAATCTCGTGGACGGGTGGGTCGAGAGCACACTGGGGCTCGCCGATCGTGACAGCCCGGCGCGCGCGAAGGCGCTGATCGCCCGTTGCTACTGCGACTACGAGAAGTCGGTCGACGACGCGGCCGAGGCGATCAGAATCGCCGACCGACTCGGCGATCCCGCGCTTCGTTCCGACGCATACGGAGTCGGTGGACTGGTGGCGTTCGTGCACGGCGACTACCACGAAGCGTTGGAGTGGACCCGCAGGCGGGCCACGGTCGCCAACGATCTCGACGACCCGGACAGTGAGGCGTACATTTATGCGGACGCGATCAGTCCGGCCGTCGCGTGCACGCAGCTCGATGAGGCGCGCGAGTACGCGACTGCGCAGGACGAGATCACCCGACCACTCTCCCCGCATCACCGGCTACACGGCGTCTCCGGCTTGTTGGAGCTCGAGGAGCTCCTCGGAAACTGGAGCATCGTGGCCGACCTGCAGACGAAGGTTCAGTCGGCGGTGGAAGCCAACACGGCCACCCCCTGTGTACGGAACGCTCGCTCGCTCCTCGTCTGCGCGCTAGCGCACGCATACCTCGGCGACGAGGAAGGCTCAGAGACACTGGAGCGGCAAGCCGAAGCTCATGCCATGAGCGGGTACGGAACGGTCCTCGACACGCCGCGTCTGCGACTCGCCCTCCACCGGAACGACCTCGCCGCCGTCGCGTCACTGCTCGGCAATCCGGCAGTCCGGAGGTCGAACTGGTTCTACCTCAGTTCCATGGCGGCGCATCTCGATGGACTCGCGGCCCTCGGCGCCCGTGACCGAGTCGAGGCGGAGGCCGCTCGGGTAGGGCCGGATACGTACCTCGAGCCGTTCGCGCTACGCGCCTGCGGAATCGTCCGTGGAGACGGCGAGCTCATCGCCCGGGCGGTCGGACTCTTCGAGGATCTCGGCCTCGAATGGCACGCGGCGCAGACTCGGGCCTCGCTCTAGTCCTGCCAGTGGTCGGGAATGAACTCGACGTCGTCAAGCCCGGCCTGCGGGGCGGCAATGGAGACGAAGACGGCGTCCTCCTCGCCGGCTGCACGGAACGCCCGCACGGTCTGGGGCGGGACGCGCACCGCCGTCCAGGATGCAATGTCGACGACCTCGCCGTCGAACTTGCCCTGCGCTTGTCCGGAGACGAGGAAGTAGACCTCCTCCTGGACGGCATGGCGGTGGCCGCGGCGGTGTGCGTGACCCTGCGGGGCGCTCCAACCGCCTCCGAAGCGTTCGTAGGTCACCGCGAAATTCTGTAGTCCGAGCGCCTCGCGCATGAAGCGGATCTCGAAGTGATCCGGATCCATGCCGACCGCGGCAGCCGAATCGGGTACGTCGGCTACGGAAACGATGGTGTAGTCAGCCATGGCATTCCTCTCTTCGGGTCGCGCGCATCAAGACAGGAGCGTACGACGTCTGCATAGACTCGGCGCGTGCCCGAGTTCCTCCACACGATGGTGCGGATCACGGATCCGGAGCGCAGCCGCGCCTTCTACGAGGCGCTCGGCTTCCACTTCGAGCGCGACATGGACATCGTCCGCAACGGAGAGAAGGAGGCGACCAACTACTTCTTCGGCATCGGCGACCAGGAATCGGTGCTCGAGCTCACGTTCAATCACGACGGCCGTACGTACGACCTCGGCACCGGCTACGGCCACATCGCCCTCGCGGTCGACGATCTCGACGGGTCGCTCGCAGCGCTCGCTCAGCAGGGGATCGAGCCGGAGCGCGAGCCATACCGCGTCCGCGAAGGCGGCTCGCGCATCTGCTTCGTGCAGGACCCCGACGGCTACCGCATCGAGCTGATCGACCGCAGCGGGCGCTAGCCGGCGAGCCCCGCGACGCCGTTGCGGAAGAGCGTCACGGCGAGCAGCAGGATGATCACCGACGCGATCAGGCGCAGGTGGCCCTCGAGCCAGACCCGCGTGCGGGCCAGAATTCGCTCCGCCCAGTCCCGCGAGACGAGCAGGAGCAGGATCGCGACGCCGAGCGGCAGCAGGGAGGCGACCGTGAAGAGCAGCCACGCCGCGGCGTAGCCGGCCGGCGTGGGGCCGATCTCCGAGATCGACTTCAGCGCGATCGGAATGAAGCCTCCCGGGTTTGCGAGGGTCGCGCCCGCGGCGAAGACGGCGATCCACCGTGAGGAGGCGACTGCGGTCATCCGCTCGACCATGCTCCTGGTCGTCCTCTCGGAGACCGGCCGCCGCCAGGTGCGGGCGACATAGAGCGCCAGGACCGCCGCGGCCACGAGATCGAACACCGAGACCCACGTCTTGCGCTCTCCACCGCCGGAATGGGCCGCAACGTCGCCGAGGACGAACGCGGCGAGCACGCCGATCGCGATCGTGACCGAGAACGCGCCGAGATAGAACCAGATGCCCGTGCGCAGCGGGCGCTCCGCGAGCACGAGCGCGAGCACCGAGAAGGTGAGAGTCGTCGGCGACAGCATCGCCGCGGCGGAGACGAGCACGAGTTCGAGGTCGACCCAGCCCACGACGGGCGAGTCTTCGTCACTTCGCGGCTCGGCGCCCCATCCGAACCGGATGAAGAGCGGTCGCGTCCGCGCGGTGACGGGGTGTTACGGGCCTGAGTCCGCGTAACAGAGCCATTTCATCCCTCCGGGATGAGGGGAGCACGTGCCTGGACACCTAGCCTCTTCGGGTCCGGATGGTGGTCGAGAGGAGGAGTCGATGGCGTCCACGGTGACGGCCGAGGCGCCGGCGGAACCTGGCGCGCCTGAGCAGGCCAAGGGCGACGTGCTCGTCGTGTTCGGGATCACGGGCGACCTGGCGAAGGTGATGACCTTCCGGTCGCTGTACCGGCTCGAGGCGCGCGGCCTGCTCGACTGCCCGGTCGTCGGCGTCGCGGTCGACGACTGGTCGGTCGACGATCTGAAGGAGCGGGCCAGGACGTCGATCGAGGGGACGGGCGAGAAGCTCGACCAGGCCGTCTTCGACCGTTTCGCGGAGCGCCTCTCGTATGTCTCCGGGGACTTCACGGACCCGGCGACCTACGAACGGGTCGGTGCGGCGATCGAGGGCACGAAGGCTCCCGTCTTCTACCTCGAGATCCCGCCGTTCTTGTTCGGGCGGGTGGTGAACCAGCTCTCCGACGCCGACCTGACGCAGGGGGCGCGCATCGTGGTCGAGAAGCCGTTCGGGAACGACCGCGACTCGGCCCACGCTTTGGCCGACGACCTCCACCAGTACATCGACGAGTCGCAGCTCTACCGGATCGACCACTACCTCGGGAAGATGGGGCTGGACGAGATCCTCCACCTCCGCTTCCAGAACTCGATCCTCGAGCCGATCTGGAACCGCAACTACGTCGAGGCCGTCGAGATCACGATGGCCGAGTCGTTCGGCGTCGAGGACCGCGGTCACTTCTACGACCCGGTGGGAGCGCTGCGCGACGTCGTCGTCAACCACCTGATGCAGGTCGTCGCGGCGTCCGCGATGGAGGTTCCTTCGCGCGCCGACGCCGACACCCTCAAGAACTCGGTGGCGGCGCTCTTCCACTCGGTCGACGCGGCGAGCCCCGAGCACTACGTGCGCGGCCAGTACGACGGCTACCGCTCGATCGACGGCGTCGCCCCCGACTCGTCCACGGAGACGTACGCGGCGCTCAGGCTCGAGATCGAGAACTGGCGCTGGTCGGGCGTCCCCTTCTTCATCCGGACCGGGAAGTGCCTCCCGGTGACGCAGACCGAGCTGCGCCTCGTCTTCAAGCGTCCGCCGCGCATCGGCCTGGCCGGGGGGCGCCGCGCAGAGGCGAACCAGTTCGTCGTCAAGCTCGATCCGTCCACCGGCGTCCGGCTCATCGTCGACGCGCATCGTGCCGACGCGGCCGGGCCGGCTCCGATCAATCTCGACGTCGAGTTCGCCGCGGAAGGCGGCGAGGGCCCGACGCCGTACGAGGTACTGCTCCACGCCGCACTCGTCGGCGACAGCAAGCGCTTCACCAGGCAGGACTCCATCGAGGAGGCGTGGCGGGTCATGCAGCCGCTGCTCGACGCGCCGCCCCCGGTGCATGCCTACGAGCCCGGGTCCTGGGGGCCGGCGGAGGGCGATCGCCTCGTCGCCGGCTACGGGCGCTGGCACGGGCCCTGGATCGAGAGCTAGCACACCCGAGAGAGGAGTCACCGATGACCACCGTCGAGGAGAAGCACGGAGCCGAGAATGCGCCGCAGAGCGCCGCCGCGCCGTCGCCGTTCCCGCCGATCGCGGACTACGCGTTTCTGTCCGACTGCCACACGGGAGCGCTGGTCGCCCCGGACGGCGCGATCGACTGGCTCTGCATCCCGTCCTTCGACGCCCCGAGCGTCTTCGGCAGCCTCCTCGACCGCCAGGCCGGGTTCTTCCGCTTCGCCCCGTTCGGGATCGCGCATCCCGCCGCGCGGGCCTACGTGCCGGGAACGAACGTGTTCGAGACGACCTGGAAGACCCCGAGCGGCTGGGTGGTCGTGCGTGACGCGCTGACTCTGGGCCCGAGAGACCACGAGGACACCGTGACGCCGCACACGAGGCCTCCGTCCGACGACGACGGCGACCACATGCTCGTGCGCACGGTCGAGTGCCTCGACGGCCGGGTCGAGATCGACCTGGTCTGCGAGCCCGCGTTCGACTACGGCCGCACGCCGGCGACCTGGACGATGGTCGACGGCAGCGAGCACGCCGCCGACGCCACCGGGGCCGGCGTGACCTTCAGGCTGGTATCCGATCTCGCGATCGACGTCGAGGGCGAGACGGTCCGTGGACGGCACGAGCTCGAGGCCGGCGATCGCGCGTACTGCGCGCTCTCATGGGCCGAGGAGCTCGCCGCGCCGCAGAGCTTCGAGGAGGCGGCGGCGCGGATCGACGCGACGACGCGCTTCTGGCGGCGGTGGCTGAGCAAGGCCCGGATCCCGGATCACCGCTTGCGCGACCCGGTGCAGCGGTCGGCGCTGACGATCAAGGGCCTGAGCTACATGCCGACCGGCGCGACGGTGGCGGCGCTCACGACCTCGCTGCCGGAGACGCCCGGCGGAGAGCGGAACTGGGACTACCGCTACACCTGGATCCGCGACACGACCTTCACCCTGCAGGCGCTCCACTTCCTCAACCTCGACTGGGAAGCGGGCGAGTTCATGGCGTTCGTCGCCGACCTCGAGGCGACGGAGGACGGCTCGCTCCAGATCATGTACGGCATCGACGGCCGGCGCGACCTGCGCGAGTCGACGCGCGACGACCTGACCGGGTATTCGGGCGCCTCGCCGGTGCGGATCGGCAACGGCGCCTTCGACCAGCGCCAGAACGACGTCTTCGGCGCAGTGCTCGACTCGATCCTCCTCCACACGCGCCACAGCGACCGGCTGCCGCGGCGTCTGTGGCCGATTGTGCAGGCGCAGGCCGAGTGTGCGACGCAGGCCTGGCGGAACCCGGACCAGGGGATCTGGGAGGCGCGCGGCAACCCGCAGCAATACGTCTCCTCGAAG
>JBJMKE010000068.1:0-5801 GCA_045806005.1 Gaiellaceae bacterium | reverse complement strand
GCCCCATCTGGTCGGTGCCGATGCACGGCGCGATCGTGAGCAGATGGTGGTTGATCGAGTCCTGCACCACCGGCGAGGCCAGGTCGACATCGCAGGTGGTGAAGATGATCTTCGCCCCCTGAGAGATCAGCTTGTCGGCGCACGCCTTCGAGGCCGTGGCGTCGTCCTTCTGCGTGTCACAGGTCTTGAGCACGATCTTGCGGCCCATGACGCCCTTCTTGTTGATCTTCGCGATCTCGATCTGCGCCGCCGCGAGTGCCGGGCCGTCGAACGGGGCCATCGGCCCGCTCGAGTCGTGCGCCCAGCCGATCACGATCGGCTTCTTCGCCGCCGTGGAGTGCGTACGGGCGGCCGCTGTCGCGGCGAGGACGAGTGCCGCAGCGGCAACGATCACGAGCGCCCAACGCGCTCGCTTGCTTACCCTCATGTGTCTCCTCTCCGGTCCACGGCCTGGGCCGCGACCCTCCTGTTCGACCAGCAGTGGGTGAAAGCTTCCCGGCCCCGGCGTGCGAGCTCAGCGGCGTCGAGATCCCAGAGCGAGTCGGGATACACGCTGCCGAAGGCGCCGTTGTCGGAGAAGATCTCGAGGTCGTAGAAGCCCTCCCAGCCCACCTCCTCTAAGACGCCGAGAATGGCGGGCAAGTCTGCTACGCCGTCGCCGGGCAGCACGCGATCGGCCCAGCCGCGCGTCGGCTCACGCCAGTCGTTCACGTGCACGCCGGCGATGAGGCGCGCATTGCGGGGGATCTCCTCGAGCACGTCTGCCGAGTTCCATAGGTGCCAGACGTCGAATTGGATTCCGACGGCGTCGCTCCCGACCTCGTCGATCAGCTCCGCGGCCTCATCGAGGGTGGAGATCAGCGACCAGTCCTCGACTCCCTTGCGCTGGAACGGCTCGAGCGCGACCCGCACGCCCGCGATCTCCGCCTCGCGCGCGATCTGCCGGAGCCCGTCGACTGCGATCCCCCGCGCCTCCTCGCGGTCGCGGTCCCCCGCGGGTCCGGTGAAGCAGAGCACCGCGGACGGCTCGAACGCCGCGAGCCGGTGGACGGACTCGCAGAGCAGGTCGATGCGCTCCTCGGGATCCTCGGGGCCGGGCAGGAGCGGCAGCGGCAGGATCGACGGCACCGCCGGGACCGCGCTCGCGGAGCCGAGCCCGCCGGCGGCGAGCTGCTCCAACGCCTCGTCGTCGGGCCCGTCGCCGAGCTTCAGCTCCCAGACGCCAATCCCGTCCACGCCGGCCGCCGCATAGGCGCGCACGTCCTCGGCGAAGCTCGCGGCGAGCGTGCTCACCTGCGAGATCGAGAACAGCGGCGGTTGCTGCGCGTCCGTCGACACCCGGACCCGAAATGGTGTCACGGAAGGCAAGGTCTGATCAAGACGTGGACGCACCCCAGCGACCCGCAACGGAGCGGGCGCGGGCGACCGCGCGCTGCGTGAGCGGCGGCTCGAGCAGCTTGCGCGCCACGAGCGTCCCGGAGCCGGCGCCGAGACCGGGGCCGGGCCACGTGCTCGCGCCGATCTGCCAGAGCCGTTCGACCGGAGTCGTGTGGCCGGGGCTGCTGCCGAACGGCCGCCAGAGGAAGTTCTGGTCGAGCGCGAGCGAGCCGCCGTAGGGGTCGCCGTGGCGGAGGTTGACGTTCGCCCGCTGCAGGTCGTGCGGGCCGAGCGCGACCCGCTTCAGGATCGAGGGCTCGAGATTCGGGATGTGCTGCGCGAGACGCGCCTGGATACGGTCGGCGTACCGCTCGCGGAGCTCGTCCGTCCACGCCCCGCCGCCGGTGTCGATGCTCCCGGCCGCGTCGCCCTTGATCCGCCACGGCAGCTCCTGGAGCTGGACCCAGAGCAGGCCGCGGCCCTCCGGGGCGCGGGACGGGTCGAGGGTGAGCGGCTGGCCCACGACGACCGTCGCCTCGACAGGAAGCAGGCCGCGATCGGCCTCGTTCACCGCGCGCGAGACACCGTCGAGCCCGGGCGTGACGTGGACGATCGCGGTGCCCGCGAGCCGCTCGTCTCCCTCCCAGCGCGGCAGCTCGGAGAGCGCGTAGTGGATCTGCATCTCCGAGCGGCCGTAACGGAAGCGGCGCGCCCCCTCCGCTGTCGGCGCGGACAGGTCGGCGTCCGCCAGTAGGCGCTCGTAGAGCTGCGTCGGGGTGACGTTCGCGACGACGGCCCGCTCCGCCTCGATCGTCTCGCCGTCGATGAGCCGCACGCCGACGGCGCGCCCCGAGCGGACGAGAACGCGCTCGACGTCACGATCGACCTCGCAGGTCCCGCCGTGGTCGCGGATCAGCTGCACGAGAGCCTCGGCGAGCTTCGCGCCGCCGCCGCGGGGCACCGGCATCCCGCCCTCCTGCACGGCGACCCCGATCACCTGCGTCATGAAGCCGGACGTCGCCTGGTCGGGCCCGAGGCCGGTGTGCAGCACCCAGGGTGCGAGGACGCCGTGCGCGCGCTCGGAGGCGAACGTCGCCTCGAGCCAGTCGCGGCTCGACTGCAGGGCGTCGCCGAGGTAAGCGAGCGCGCCACCGCGGCCGAGCCGCCGCATCGCCTTGGCCGCGAGCGCGAGCCCGGCTCCCGACCAGAGCTCGGTGCCGAGGACGCCGAACGCGAGGTCGGCGACGGGGAAGAACCGCTCCAGCACCTCCGGCCACTCCGGCCCGAGCTCCACCTCGTTCCCCTCGGTCGTCCGCAGCAGGAAAGCCGCACCGCCGTCCGGGAACGCCGTCGCGCTCGGCAGGTCGGTGTTGACGTACTCGAGCCCGCGCGCCGCGAGCTCTTCGCCGAGCTCGGCGTGCGCCCCGCCGCCGACCCAGAGCGGGTGCCACGCGCTGAAGACGTCGTGGAGGAACCCCGGCTCGGTCAGCTCCTCGGTCTTGATCGCGCCGCCGAACCAGTCGTTGCGCTCGAGCACGCAGACGCGCCAGTCCGCGCGCGCGAGCAGCGCGGCGCACGCGAGCGAGTTGATGCCGCTGCCGACGACGACCGCGTCGAAGTCAGCCACCTACGAGCTCCCGGAACTCCTCGTCGGTGACGAGACCGCGCTTGCGCGCGCCGAGCTCCTTCACCCGCGCGAGCAGCTCGGCTCGGCGCTCCTCTGGAACGTCCAGCCCTAGCTCCGCGGCCTTGATCCGGATCGAGTCGAGCCCGCTCTTCTTGCCGAGCACGATCGCGCGCTCGGCGCCGACGAGCTGGGATGAGTACGGCTCGATGGAGGGCGGGTCGTGGAACTGCGACGCCACCGCGCCGGACTCGCGGCGAAAGAGCGTCTCGCCCGTCAGCGGCTTCCACGGCGCGAGCCCGTAGCCGGACAGCTCCTGCACGCGCGCCGCGACCTCGCGCACGCGGTCGAGGCGCAGGCCGGTCTCGACCCCGTACAGCGAGCGGAGCGCGAGCGCGATCTCGCCGAGGTCGGCGTTGCCGGCGCGCTCACCCATGCCGTTGATCGTGCCGTGGATCCAGGCGGCGCCGGCGCGCGCGGCGGCGACGGCGGACGCGGTGGCGACCCCGAAGTCGTTGTGGCCGTGGAAGTGGACCGGCACCTCGGCGCCGACGGTCTCGACCGTGCGCCCGACGAGCTCGGCCACCGCCTCTGGCGAGGCGATGCCGAGCGTGTCCACGACGGCGACCTCCTGCGCGCCCGCCTCGACGGCGCTCGCGTAGACGCGCTCGTAGAAGTCGGCCGCGGCGCGCGTCGAGTCGACGCCGAAGAACGCCGCGCGGATGCCGTGCTCCGCCGCGAAGCGCATCGCGCTCGTGATCCGGCCGAGCATCGTCTCGCGCTCCACGCCGATCGCCTCGAGCTTCAAGTCTGAGATCGGCGACTCGATCACCGACGCCTCGACGCCCAGCTCGACGAGCAGCTCGAGGTCGGCCGGCACGGCGCGCGAGAAGCCCCAGATCTCGGCGCCGAGCCCCGCGGCCGCGATCAGCTCGACCGCGCGGCGGTCGTCGTCGGACACGCGCGGGAAGCCCGCCTCGATCCGCTCGATCCCGAGCCCGTCGAGCAGGCGCGCGATCTCGAGCTTCTCCTCCGGCGAGAGGACGACGCCGACCGTCTGCTCGCCGTCGCGCAGCGTCGTGTCGTAGAGGCCGACCCGGCCCCCGATGCGGAAGCCGTCGTTGAGCGATCCGGTCCAGATCAGCTCGGACACCGCACCACCCCGTCCGGGAACGAGGAGAGCTTCTCGACCCCGTCGAGCGTGACGAGGAAGTTGTCCTCCACGCGCAGGCCGCCGCCGCCGGGCCAGTAGGCGCCGGGCTCGACGGCGAGCACCATGCCGGCCTCGAACTCGCCGCCGCCGGCCTGGTGGGGATACGGCGGCTCGTGCGCCCGCGCGCCGACGCCGTGGCAGATCGGATGCGTGGGCTGGCCCGGGTAGCCCATCGCCGCGATGCGCTCCCGCACGCCGCGGTCGAGCTCGGCCATCGACGCGCCGGGCCGGATGTGCTGCAGCGCCCACTCGTACACCGCCATCAGGGCAGCCTCCAGCTCCTCGTAGTCCTTGCGCAAGCGCGAGAGGACCACGTTCTTCGTGTGGTCGGCCCAGTAGCCGTCGGCGCAGACCCAGATCTCGAACAGGACCGGGTCGCCCTCGACGACGGGCAGGCTCCCCGTCGCGGTGAACGTCTTGATCCCGCGCCCGGCCCAGACGAGCGAGAACGGGAGCGCGAGGTCGACCTTGCCGCGCCAGCCGGTGCCCTCTCCGTGGACGAACCCCTGCCACAGCGCGGCGGCCTCCGCCTCCTTCATCCCGGGCCGAAGGTGCTCACGGACGTGCTCCATCGCCGCCCCGGCGATCTCGTTCGCGAGCTGCAGGCGGTCGATCTCCTGCCTCGTCTTGAGCGAGCGCGCCCGGACGAGGAGCGGCGTCGCGTCGGCCGCCTCGGGAAAGGCGTCGAACCAGGCGGCGGTGAACGTCGTCGGCTCGCCGACCATGCGGTCGGAGGCCTGCGTGCCGAGCGAGAGCTCGACTGCGACCCGCTCGTAGTCGCGCGCGGCCGCGAGGGCCGCGTCGAGCGTGCGCGCGAACGGCGGGCGTGGATCCTCGGGGTCGTAGCCGCGGATCAGCCGCACGTCGTCCGTCCACGCCGTGCGCGCGGCGTCTTCCTCCGAGGCCTCGATCGTAATCAGCACCGGCTCGCCCTCGCGCGGGAAGACGCAGGCGTCGTAGCCCTTCATGCCCCAGAAGTTCGTGAGGTAGAGGACGTGGTCGGGCGCGCGCACGACGAGCGCGTCGAGCTCCTGCTCCGCCATCAGCGCGCGGACGCGGTTGAGCTTCATGTCGTCCCTGGGCCAGGTCAAGCGTCGTCGCCCCAGGGGCGAATCCGCGGCGGAGCCGGGCCGCCGTGGCCCTCCTGCCACGAGACGACCGGGTTGCGGAGCACGCCGATCCGCTCGATCTCCGCCTCGATCACGTCGCCGGGCCTGAGGTAGAGCCGGTTCCGCTCCTCCTCCGACTTGAAGCCGGCGACGCCCGCGACGGTGCCGGTGGAGAGGACGTCGCCCGCGCTGTAGCCGAGCGCCGAGAAGTTGCTCAGGATCTCGGGGATCGTCACGCTCATCCGGCTCGAGTGCGACTCCTGCCGCGGCTCGCCGTTGACCCGCAACTCCATCGCGAGGTCGTGCGGGTCGGGGATCTCGTCCGGCGTCACGATCCACGGGCCGAGCGGGCAGAACGTGTCGATCGCCTTGCAGAACGAGAAGACGCCGGACCGCATCTCGCGCCGCTGGATGTCGCGCGCGGTGATGTCGTTGAAGATCACGTAGCCGCCGATGTAGTCCGTCGCCTCCTCGGGCG
>JBJMKE010000067.1:0-23993 GCA_045806005.1 Gaiellaceae bacterium | reverse complement strand
TCAGCCTCTACGGGCCGAGCGATACCCCGGACTGCTCCGGTGATCCGGTGTACACGAACACCGTCGACGTCGACGGGCCGGGCGACTACAACTCCGGCGACTTCACCCCGGACACGGCCGGCACCTACTACTGGATCGCGTCCTACTCCGGTGACGTGAACAACGAGGCGTCGACCGGGGCCTGCGGCGACGAGGGTGAGACCTCGACGATCGGCAAGCAGCCGACCGGCATCAGCACCTCTGCTACCTCGGGCTCGCTCGGTGACGCGGTGCACGACATCGCGACCCTGTCGGGTGCGACGGCCGGCGCGGGCGGGACGATCACGTTCAGCCTGTACGGGCCGAGCGACACCCCCGACTGCAGCGGCGAGCCGGTGTACACCAACACCGTCGACGTGGACGGGCCCGGCGACTACAACTCGGGCAACTTCACCCCGGACACCGCGGGCAAGTACTACTGGATCGCCTCCTACTCGGGCGACGTGAACAACCAGCCCTCCACCGGGACCTGCGGTGACGAAGGGGAGACGTCGACCATCAGGGCGGCGGAGATCAAGATCGTGAAGACGGCGGATGCCGCGAAGGTGAACGTCGGCAGCCCGATCGGGTTCACGCTGACGGTGTTCAATGCCGGTGCCGGTGACGCTCATGGCGTCAAGCTGTCGGACAAGCTGCCGACGAATGCCGGTCTGTCCTGGACGATCGCTTCCCAGGGCGGCGGCTGGGGTGGCAGCTGCTCGATCGCGGCGGGCTCGCTGACTTGCGGGCCGGCGACGGTTCCGGGCGGGACGACGCAGACGGCGAGCACCTTCACGGTGCACATCACTTCGCCGACCGCAGCTGCGGCCGGTGGCGACTGCCCGGGCTCGGGCACGGTGAACAACACCGGCACCGTGACGACCACGAACGACGGCTCCGGCCAGGCGTCTGCCTCGACCTGTGTGCAGGCTCTGGTCGACCTGTCGATCACGAAGGCGGGCTCGCCGGCACAGCAGACCCTGGGCGAGGGCAACATCACCTGGACGATCGTGGTGACGAACCACGGCCCGGATGCAGACACCGGGGTCACGATCACCGATCCGATGCCCGCGGGTAACACCTTCGTCTCGGCTACTTCGACACAGGGCACCTGCACCGGCGGCGCCGTGCTGACCTGCAACATCGGGAACATGGCGGCCGGGGCGTCGGTGACGATCACCCTGGTCACGAAGCCGAGCGTGGCCGGTAATCAGGTGAACACGGTGACCGTGTCGGGCAACCGGCCGGAGACGAACACGGGCAACAACCAGGCGAGCGCGACCGTTCTGGTCAAGCCCTTTACGCCGCCGGTCATCGTTTACTGCGTAGCCGTCAGCAAGGTGACGCCGAAGCAGCTGTTCGTCGGCCGCAAGACCAAGCTGACGATCCACGTCACGCAGAACAAGAAGGCCAAGGCGGGCGTGAAGGTGCTGATCAAGGGCCCGCACTTCCTCAAGCGCACCAAGGCCTCGAACGCGAAGGGCGTGATCAAGCAGACGGTCAAGATGAAGAAGGCCGGAGCGCTGATCTTCAGCCCGATCGCCAGCAAGCGCTGCAACACCAAGCGCATCGGCATCACGAACGTCTTCACCCCGCCGGTGACGGGGTGAGAAATCCCTCGGAGGGGGTGCGGGCGCAGCCCCGCACCCCCTCCGAAGTCACAGGGGTCGGTCCGAGCCGCGGCTCAGCGGTCGTCGATCGGGCTCTCGACGAGGCCGTTCTGGTACGCGAGCCTCGCAGCCTCGGTGCGATTCGACACGCCGAGCTTGCGATAGATGTTGGTGAGGTGGAACTTGACGGTCTGCTCCGCCACCCACAGCTCCTTGCCGATCGCTTCGTTGGAAAGGCCGCGGGCGAGGGCGGAGAGGATCGCCGTCTCGCGCTCGGTGAGGCCGGCGGCGCGCGCGGCGCTCTCGCCGGGATCGGGGAGGCCGATCGCGCTGTAGACCGTGCCGTCGACCGCCTGCCGGAGCGCGGAGGGCAGGTCGATCGGGTTGATGCTCTTGACGATGAACGCGCTCGCGCCGCGCTTGAGCACGGTCTGGATCACGTTCTCGTCGGTGGAGACGGAGAGGACGACGACCTTCACGTCGGGATGCTGCTTGCGGATGCGGCTCAGACAGGCGAGGCCGTCGGCGCCCGGCATGCGCAGGTCGAGCAGCACGATGTCGGGATTCGTACGCGCGACCAACGGCAGCACCTGCGAGCCGGAGTTGCACTCTCCGACCACCTCGAAGTCGGGCGCTTCCTCGAGGGCGCGCTTCACACCCTCCACGATGAGCCTGTGGTCGTCTGCGATGAGAACCTTCATGACCCAATCGTAGTCCGCAGATCGGTCGAGTCCAGGGAAGTCGCCTCGTGAGCGCCGTCGTCCCGACCCGACGCGCGCACGTCCTGATCGCGGCGGAGCGCCTGCCGACCCGCGTCGGCCTGCGCCTGGCGCTCGAGTCGGAGGCGCGCTGCACCGAGGTCGCCGACGCACAAGCGGCGGTGGACACGGCCGTACGGGAGCGCCCGGACGTCTGCCTGCTCGGGCTCGACGGCTCCGCTCAGAGCCTGAGCGTCGCGACGGAGATCGCGGCGCGTGTCCCGTCGGCCGTGGTGATCATGCTGACGAACCGGCCCGACGAGGAGGAGTTCATGGCCGCCGTCCGCGCCGGCGCGAGCGGCTACCTGACCCAGAGCCTCGATCCAGCCCGCCTGCCGTTCGTCGTCCAGGGCGCGCTGCGCGGCGAGGCGGCGGTTCCGCGCAGGTTCGTCTCGCGGCTGCTCGAGGAGCTGCGGACGCGCGAGCGTAGGCGCTCGGTGGAGGTGGACGGCAAGGGCCGGGTCTCCCTCACCGCGCGGGAGTGGGAGGTCGTCGAGCTGCTGCTCCGTGCCGCGACCACTTCCGAGATCGCCGAGGAGCTCGGGGTCGCGGCCGTGACCGTGCGTCGCCATCTGGGCTCGGTCGAGCGCAAGCTCGGCGTCGCCACGCGCGCCGAGGTCGTCCAGCTGCTGACCGCCCAGCAGCCCGCCGCCTAGGCTCACGCGCGAAGAGCTGCGCTCTTCGCGCGGGGCCGAGCTCAAGCGCTCGGCAGCGTGAAGGAGACGCATGCGCCGCCCTGTGGGCGGTTCTCGGCCCAGATCCGGCCGCCGTGCGCCTCGACGAGGCCGCGCGCGATCGCCAGGCCGAGCCCGGCTCCGCTGCCGCTCCGCGCCCTGTCGGCCCGCCAGAAGCGCTCGAACATCCGGGCCGGCGCCTCCCCGTGCAGTCCTTCGCCGCTGTCCTCGACGCGGAGCACGAGGTCGTCCGCCCGCCGCTCGACGCGCACCGCGACCGAGCCGTCCGACGGCGTGTGCCGGAGCGCGTTCGTGACGAGGTTGAAGAGGACGCGCTCGAACTTGTCCGGCGCCAGCTGCGCCTCCACGTCGTCGTCGACCTCGGAGCTGAGCGCGACGCCGCGCGCCTCGGCCTCCGGGCGAAGCTGCCGCAATGCGGAGGCGACGAGCGGAGCGACCGGGGTCCGGTGCAGCTCGAGCGTGAGCGCCCCTGCGTCGATCCGCGCGAGCTCGAAGAGGTCGTCCACGAGGGTCGAGAGCGTGCGGACCTGCTCGCGCAGCGTCGGCAGGTAGTCGTCGGCGGAGGCGAGGCCGTCCTCGATCGCCTCGAGCATCGCCTGCATCGACGCGATCGGCGCGCGCAGGTCGTGGCTCGCCCAGGCCACGAGCTCGCGGCGGGCATCGAAGAGCTGCTCGAGGCCGGCCGCCATCGCGTTGAAGGAGCCTGCGAGCTCGGCGATCTCGCGCGCACCTTCGACCGGCGCCCGGGCCGACAGCTCGCCGCCCGCGAGCGAATGCGAGGCGTCGCCGACCCGGCGCAGCGAGGCAGTGATCGACCGTGCGAGCGCGAGCGCGGCGACGACGGCCGCGGTGGCAGATCCTGCGGCGACGGCGAGGATCTTCCGGTCGGCGCCCATGTGGAACATGACCCAGCCCGAGAGCAGCACGGCGCCGAGCGGGATGCAGACCGAGAGCAGGGCCAGGCCCGCCAGCTGGACTCCGACCGTCGGCGCGCGGCGCAGCAGGAAGGCGAGGACGAGCCCCGCGGCGAGGCTGCCGGCCGCGACGACGAGGGCGAGGGAAATCATGGGTCGAAGCGGTAGCCGACGCCCCACACGGTCTGCAGGTGGCGTGGCTGGCTCGGGTCGGGCTCGACCTTCTCCCGCAGCCGCCGCACGTGGACGGTGACGGTGCCGGTGTCCACGGCCGCCTCGTAGCCCCAGACGCGGGACATGAGCTGGTCGCGGGAGAAGACGTGGCGGGGATTGGATGCGAGAAACCAGAGCAGCTCGAACTCCTTGGCGGTGAGCTGGACCGGGGAGCCCGCGCGGCGCAACTCGCGGCTGGCGCCGTCGAGCTCGATCTCGCCGAAGGCGATCGTCTCGCGCTGCGGCGCGTCGCCGTTGCTGCGGCGGAGGACCGTGCGCACGCGCGCCGCGAGCTCGCGCGGGGAGAACGGCTTCGTGACGTAGTCGTCAGCGCCGAGCTCGAGCCCCACGATGCGGTCCGCCTCCTCGCCGCGCGCCGTGAGCAGGATCACGGGCAGGCTCGAGCGCCCGCGGATCCAGCGGCAGAGGGAGAGGCCGTCCGTGCCGGGCAGCATCACGTCGAGCACGACGAGGCTCGGCTCGCGCTCCTCGATCAGCGACCGCGCCGTCTCGCCGTCGGAGGCCGTCAGCGTGCGGAAGCCGTCGCGCTCGAGGTAGCGCACGACGACGTCCCGCACGATCGGCTCGTCATCGACGACCAGAACGGTCTGCATGTCCAAATTGTGGCTTCCACTTCCGTGTTTGTCGCGGCCGCCAGTCGACCTGGATGCCTTCCGGCTGCCACTTCGAATGGTGTCGTGCGGCCCACTCGACGCGGACGTCGCCGAGGGTCATCCCGCGTAGCGCGTGCCGCGTCGCGGGGTGGATGAGGGCGAGGTAGAGGTGCCCGGCGAGCAGCAGGAGCGCGACATACATCACGCCGTCGTGGAGGATCACCGTGCTCGCGAAGCGGTAGCGCGTGTTCTGCTCCCCGAACCAGAGCAGGAGCCCGGACACGCCGAACAGGATGGTGAAGGCGGCGGTGAGCGCGGCGTTGATCTTCTGGCCGGCGTTGAACCTGCCCTGCGGAGCCCTGCGGCCGCGCAGCCACTGCAGGTCGTCCTCGTCGAACCGCTCGAGCTCGCGTGCGGTGGCGACGATCCGGCGGGCGCCGAGCACGATCACGGCGGCGAGCGCCCCGAGCCAGACAACCCCGCCCCAGAAGTGGATGCTCTGGATCGTCTGCCGCCGCGAGACGAGCATCGAGAGGCTCGGCAGGTAGAGGATCAGCCCGGTCGCGAGCAGGAAGAAGAAGCCGAGCGCGTTGACCCAGTGCAGCAGCCGCTCCACCGGCGAGAAACGCGGAACGTAGCCCGCTTTCACGTGCCGTATCCGTTCGAGCGGCCGACCCAGGCGTCGCGGTCGTAGCCGAGGTTCTCCCAGTAGCCGGGCTCGGCGTCCGGGACGACGTCGATTCGCTCGAGCCACTTGACGTTCTTGTAGCCGTACATCTCGGGGATGACCAGCCGCAGCGGCGCGCCGTGCTCCTGCGCCAGCGGCTTCCCGTCCATCTCGTACGCGAGCATCACGTCGCGGAGCGAGGCCTGCCGGAGCGTGAGGTAGTCGACGTACGGCTGCTCCATGGAGGTGAACTGGAGCGCGTGGCCGGACGCCTGCGGGCGCGCAAGGGCGAGCACGTCGTGCATCCGGACTCCGGCCCAGTGGACGCTCTTCACCGACCAGCCCGTCACGCAGTGGAAGTCCGAGACCTGCTCGACGCGCGGCAAGGCCCGCAGCTGCCGGTAGCTGAGCGATGTCGGCTGCTCGACGAGGCCGCCGATCGTCAGCCGCCACGCTGCCGGGTGGAAGACCGGCATGTGCCCGGAGATCGTGTAGATCCGCCAGCCGCCGGTCGGCAGGATCGGCGCGACGGCCGAGGCGAGGGGCGAGATGAAGCCGGTGACGTGATCCCACGCGGCCTTGCCCCAGAAAAGCGACGAGACTCCGCCTGCGACCGTCGCGAGGAACACACCCCGGCCGTAGCGGCGGGGCGCGGGCTGCTGCTGGACATCCTGCTCACCGGTGAGGGGCGGCGAGTCCATCTACATGTGGGCCATGCCTGCGAACAGCTTGCCACGCAGGTCACCCGGATGGCCAGGCGTCGCCACCCAGACCCGGTAGCGGCCAGGCTTCGACTCGATCAGGCGCAGTGCCTTCTTCGCGACCGTGGCGCAGGCCTGCGGGTGGTACATGTGGCCCAGGCGGACGGCGATCATCCCGTGCGCGTCGCGGATCGTCGCGCCGGTGACGTGCATCTTGTGCAGCTCGAACTTCCAGCAGAGCTTGCCGGTCTTCAGGTGCGACTGGAGGTTGACGACGCCTGTTTCGCCCATGCCCGACAGGTGCGCGCCGAGCTCGGGGTGCATCGTCCCCGCAGTCGCGACCGGGACGGCGGCGAGCGCCGCTGCGGCGACGACCGCTGCGGCGAGTCCTTTCGAGCGCATCCGTGCTCCTTTCCGAGGTGAGGGATCGGTCCCGAGAAGCATCGGCCGCCGGGATTGCCACGGGGTTAGCCAGGGATTACGGGTTCCTTAAATCCGCGCGCGGCGGGCGGCGCGGCGGAGGTAGAGCGCGAGCGTCCCGACGAGCACCCACTTGGGCCAGAAGTCGCCGCCGCCGCCGGCCGCCCAGACGAGGATGCAGATCACGTTCACGATGCCGTACTGGACGGCGAGCGAGCGCCAGCGCACGTCGCGCGGGCGCAGGGTGACGGCGGGCTCGCTTCGCGGGAGCTGGCGCAGGGCCTGCTCGAGGTCGCCGGCGGTGCGGGCGCCGTTCACCTCGGCGAGCCTGGACTCGAACTCGTCCACGGTCAGCCGGCCGCTGTCGTAGTGCTCGCGGAGCTCTTGCGCCGCCCGAGTCCGGTCGGCGTCGGCGACGAGCAGGTCGAGGTCGTCCGCCATGCGCGTAAGCGTAGACCGATGACTGGGGCCGCCCGGGGCGGTCTCAGCTCCGCCTGGAAAGGTGTCCGACACCGCCTAGTAGGCGCGCACCTTTGTCAAGCGCAAAGTGTGACAAGACTGCGCCAATGGGAGCGCCGGCGGCAATGGAGGAGCTCGACCGTGCCACCGCTGCCTAGCTCTCCGGCAGCTTCTAGGATGTCGGTCATGGCCACTGCCCAATCAGCCACCGCCGACCAGCTCGAGCAGTACCGCCGCGAGCTGACCGGCTACTGCTACCGGATGCTCGGCTCCGCCTTCGAGGCGGAGGACGCCGTGCAGGAGACGATGCTGCGCGCGTGGCGGTCGCTCGACCGTTTCGAGGGCCGTTCGGCGCTCAAATCGTGGCTGTACCGGATCGCGACGAACGTCTGCTTCGACGCCCTCGCCGGGCGCGAGAAGCGCGCGCGCCCGATGGATCTCGGGCCGGCGGAGGAGCCGCTGTTCGAGAATCTCGCAGAGCTGCCGGAGGTGACGTGGATCACGCCGCTGCCGACGCCCGACGAGCTAACGGAGCAGCGCGAGACCCTGCGGCTCGCATTCGTGGCCGCGCTCCAGCACCTGCCGCCGAAGCAGCGGGCCGCGCTCGTCCTCTGCGAGGTCCTGAAGTGGCAGGCCAGCGAGGCGGCCGAGCTGCTCGAGACGAGCGTCGCCTCGGTCAACAGCGCGCTGCAGCGTGCTCGCGCGACGCTGGCCACGGCGGACACCGCGGCGCCCGCCGAGCTCGACGACCAGACGCGTGCGCTGCTCGATCGCTACGTCTCGGCCTTCGAGGCGTACGACATCGACCGGCTCACGGAGCTTCTGCACGAGGACGCGATCCAGTCCATGCCGCCGTACAGCCTCTGGCTGCGGGGCCGCGACGACATCTTCACCTGGTGGTTCGGCCCCGGCATAGCCTGCAAGGGCTCGAAGCTCGTCCCGGTCGGCCTCGCCAACGGGATGCCGGCCTGGGGGCAGTTCAAGCCGTCGCCGGAGGGCGGCTACGAGCCGTGGGCGCTGATCGTCCCCGACGTCTCAGCCGGCCGGATCGTCGAGCTGACCTTCTTCCTCGACACGCAGCGGTTGTTCCCGCTCTTCGGCCTGCCCGAGCGTCTCGCGTAGGCCGCAGAGCTCGAGCAGGTCCCAGAGCTCGCGCGGCGCGCGGACGAGGCGCGCCCCCGTTCGCAACCGGAGGCGCGCCAGGAAGTCGACCGCGCGCAGGTCGAAGGCGGCGATCAGCTCGACGGCTGGACGACGATAAGCGAGTTGCCGTCCGGGTCGCGGAGCCAGAACATCGGCGGCACCGGACCGCCGTAACGGCTGACCTCGTCGTCGACGTTCGCTCCGGCCGCTTTCAGCGCGGCGTGGGCGCCGTCGACGTCGCTCGTGTCGAGGCAGATTCCGGTCTCGCCTCCGCCAGCCTCCTGGCCCTGCGGGGGCGGAGCGAGCGCGATCGTCGTCTCTGCTCCGGGGATCGCGACCTCGACCCAGCGCATGTCCGGGCCCATCGGCAGGTCGACGACCTTCTCGAAGCCGAGCGTGCCGACGTAGAAGTCGATCGCCCGGTCGGTGTCGGCGACGGTCACGCAGACACGGCCGACCTTGCTGATGTTGAGCTGTGACGTCACGGTGGACATCTGCGAGCCTCCTCGTGGGGGATGGTGTCGCAATTGGGACGGCCGCGGAGTCGGAAACTCATCGCAGCGCTCAAGGTCGGCCCCCGGGCGGCCGATAGACGCGGCGGGCCTCGGGAAGGGGGATCGCCAAGGCCCGCCGTGGGTTGAGGCTACGCCGTCGGGCGTCTGCCTCCTCCAGGTGGTCGTTCGCCGTCAGGGCGTCGAGGCGACGATCCTGCGCAGGACCCGAGCCGTTTCCGTCAGCGGTTCCCAGGCGTGGATGCTGGCGACGTAGCCGTTCCCGCCGCTGCGCCACCAGAAGTTGAGATGGCCGCCGATCTGGCCACCGTAGGGGTAAGACGGCGCGAGGAACAGCGAGCCGCGATGCCCGCCCCACCGCCGCGGTCCGTAGAGGAGCGATTTGCGGCGTGTTCGCGTGCTCTGACCGTTCCGTAGCGTTGCGGTTGCCTTCGTTCCGGGGTAAGGCATGCCGCCGAACAGGTTGCCGGGTCGCCTCCCCGCAACGAGCGTCAGATGCAGCACTCGAGGGGGACGATTGAGCCACGTCCGCTTCTCGCTCGGCGCGCCGTGTTCGAGATCGAAGACGGTGAAGCCGGATGCTTTCGGGTACTGCACGGTTGGCCCGCTCCCGACCAGTCCTGAGACTCTCGGGATCAGCCGAGGACATGCGGGCTGCAGGACGAACGCGCTTCGGCAGCGCGTGAGCAGCCGGGCCGGGAGCGCCATCATCACAACCGGTCGCCGTGCTGCCGGAGCGGATGCCCTGGCGGACGCCCGGCCGCTGCTCAGGTTCACGAGCATCGCCACCGCGAGGCAACCACACACCAGGGACGCGACTTTCATCGGATACATCTACTACGGACTGACCACGGCGGCGAGTCCCTCTCCGCCAATGCCCGCTAGCGTCGAAGTTGAGCCCGAGATGGAGAATTCGCCGCAGATCACCCGGATGGAGTTCGTCTACGGAGACGACGACGCGCAACTCCGCTCGCTGCTCGACGAAAGCCTCGCGCCGCGGCCTCCCGACTCCCTCCTGGATCTCGCCATTCCTCTACTGACGCCCGACAGCAGACTCCTCGACGTCGGCTGCCGCGACGCGAGGCACCTGGTCCCCCTCGTCATGCGGTCGGGATGTACCGGCGTCGGCATCGACCCGGTCGAGCGCAACATCGACCGCGCGCGGGCCGCCGTCACTGCCGCAAGTCTCGAGCACCGGATCGAGATCCGGCACGGTGTGATGGAACAGACCGGCGAGCCCGACAGCACCGTCGACGTCGTCTGGTGCCGCGACGTGCTCGAGGTCATCCCCGACCTGCGCGCAGGCCTGTCCGAGCTTGCTCGCGTGCTGAAGCCGGGCGGCTCGGCGGTCGTCTACACCGTATTTGCGACACCCCGGCTGGAGCCCCGCGAGGCTGCTGCGGTGAATCAGCCCCTCGGCACCGTGCCGCAGAATCTCGAGCGTGCGTGGGTCGAAGAAGCCTTCAGTCAGGCGGGCTTCCGGATCGAGCGACTGGAAGAGATCGGAACCGAGTTCCGTGAATACGAGGAGGAGCGGACCCAACCCGTATCGGACAGCCTGCTGCGACTCGCGCGCCTGCGCCGACGTCGTGAAGAAGTGATCCGCCGCTTCGGCAAGGACAAGTACGACTTGTGGGAAGCCTCGCTCCACTGGCTCGCCTACCTCCTGCTGGGAAAGGTGGAACCCGTCGCCTACGTCCTCCGCCGAGCTTAGGCGCGTGCTGCTGCGAACTGATCGGCGGCGAAGTCGAGGTCGGCGATCGAGTGGGCGGCGGACATCTGTGTCCGGATCCGCGCGGTGCCGCGCGGCACCACGGGGAACGAGAAGCTCACTGCGTAGACCCCGAGCTCGACGAGCCGGGCCGAGAAGGCGGCGGCCGTGACCTCGTCGCCGATCATCACCGGCACGATCGGGTGCTCGCCCGGGAGGAGGTCGAAGCCGAGCTCGGTCAGCCGCGCCCGGAAGTGGGCCGTGTTCTCGCGCAGCCGGTCGCGCAATTCCCCGGAGGTCTGGATCAGCTCGAGCGCCCGGACGCTGGCCGCGACGACGGGCGGCGCGACGCTGTTGGAGAAGAGGTACGGGCGGGAGCGCTGGCGCAGCAGCTCGACGATCTCGCGCCGGCCGGAGACGTAGCCGCCGCTCGCGCCGCCGATCGCCTTGCCGAGGGTTCCCGTCAGGATGTCGACGCGCTCGATCACGCCGTGGTGCTCGGGCGTGCCGCGGCCGCCGGGGCCGACGACGCCGACCGCGTGCGAGTCGTCGACCATGACGAGCGCGTCGTGGCGCTCGGCGAGGTCGCAGATCCGATCGAGCTGCGCGAGGTAGCCGTCCATCGAGAAGACGCCATCGGTGGCGACGAGCCGGTAGCGGGCGTCGGCAGACTCCTCGAGCCGCGCCTCGAGCTCGTCCATGTCCCCGTTCGCGTAGCGCAGGCGGCGCGCCTTGCAGAGGCGGATCCCGTCGATGATCGAGGCGTGGTTCAGCTGGTCCGAGATGACTGCGTCCTCCTCGCCGAGCAGCGCTTCGAACAGGCCGCCGTTGGCGTCGAAGCACGAGCTGTAGAGGATCGTGTCGTCGGTGCCCAGGAATTCCGACAGGCGCTCCTCGAGCTCGCGGTGCAGGGCCTGGGTGCCGCAGATGAAGCGGACCGACGCCATGCCGTAGCCCCAGCGGTCGAGCGCCTCGTGCGCGGCGGCGACGATCTCGGGGTGGTTGGCGAGCCCGAGGTAGTTGTTCGCGCAGAGGTTGAGCAGCTCTCCCTGCCCGGTGACGTCGACGTGCGCGCCCTGGGGCGTCGTGATCTCGAGCTCGGATTTGTAGAGCCCGGCTTCGCGCACCTCGGCCAGCGTCCCCACGAGATCGTCGCGCAGCGTTCCGTACATCAGTCCTCCTCGAGTCGGGTCCAGTCGAGGACGACCTTGCCCGACTGCCCGGAGTGGGCAACGGCGAACGCCTCCTCGAAGTCGCGGTACGGGAAGCGGTGCGTGATCACCGGCGTGAGGTCGAGTCCCGACTCGACCAGCACGGTCATCTGGTACCAGCTCTCGAACATCTCGCGGCCGTAGATCCCCTTCAGCGTCAGCATCTCGAAGATCACCGGGTTCAGGTCGAGGGTCACCTCGCCGGCGGGAATGCCGAGCAGCGCGATGGAGCCGCCGTGCGACATCGAGTCGATCATCGTGCGCAGGGCCGCGGGGTTGCCCGACATCTCGAGCCCGACGTCGAAGCCCTCCGTCATGCCGAGCTCCCGCTGCACGTCGGCGAGGTCCCGCTCCGTCGGGTCGACCGCGACGGTCGCGCCCATCGTTCGCGCCAGGTCGAGGCGGTAGTGGTTCGGGTCGCTGATGACGACGTGGCGCGCGCCGGCGTGGCGCACCACGGCGACCGCCATGCAGCCGATCGGGCCGGCGCCCGTGACGAGCACGTCCTCGCCGAGCACCGGAAAGGTCAGGGCCGAGTGCACCGCGTTGCCGAACGGGTCGAAGATCGCGGCGATGTCCTCGTCGACGCCCGGTTTCTGGTGCCAGACGTTCGTCATCGGCAGCGCGACCAGCTCGGCGAACGCGCCCGGGCGCTGTATGCCGAGGCCGATCGAGTGCGCGCAGAGGTGACGGCGTCCCGCCATGCAGTTGCGGCAGCGCCCGCAGACGACGTGCCCCTCGCCGCTGACGAGGTCGCCGACCTCGAAGCCGCTCACGTTCGAACCGCGCTCGACGATCTCGCCGACGAACTCGTGCCCGATCACCATGGGCACCGGGATCGTCCGCTGCGCCCACTCGTCCCAGTCGTAGATGTGCAGGTCGGTGCCGCAGATCCCCGTCTTGTGCACCCGGATCAGGACGTCGTTGATCCCGAACTGCGGATCGGGGACGTCCTCGAGCCACAGCCCCCTGGCAGCCTCGGACTTGACGAGCGCCTGCACGCGCTCACCCTAATCCGGTTACCTCTGCGAAACTTCGGCTATGGATCTCGACGGCGGCTACGTCTGGATCACGACGCGGAAGCTCAAGCCCGGCTCGCGCGACGAGTTCAGCCGCGCCTGGCGGCCCAGCGAGTTCCCGCAGGGGATGTTGCGGGCGTACGAGCTGGTCTCGCCTGACGGGAACGAGGTGGTGGGCGTCTCGATCTGGGACTCGGTCGAGTCGCGTGACGCATACCGGCGCTCGGAGGTCGAGTCCGAGCGGCGGCGGGCGATGGCGCCGTTCGTGCTCGAGGAGAGCTCCGGCTTCTACGTCGGGCGCGAGCTCAGGATCCCGCGCGGTTGAGGTCGGCGAGGCCGCGGGCCACGGCCGCGGCGGCGCGCGCGAGTTCGGCGGCGGCGCGCGCGTCACCGGCCACGCTCGGGCTCAGCTTGTCTGCCGAGCGCAGCGCGAGCTCGACGACCGCCTCTGCCCGGCGGGCGATCTCGTGCGGGACCCGGACGGTCTCCGCGCGCGTCTTCTCGTTCCGGTCCGCCATGAAGGCGGTGTAGGCCGCCGCGTCCTCGTCCCCGAGCTCGACCAGCTCGGCCGCGAGCGAATGCGCCCGGTCGGCTCCGGCCTCGTCGCCGGCGTAGCGGGCGGCGAGCTCGGCGAGCGCCGCCGCGAGCGCGGCGGTCAGCGCCGTCGCCGCGCCGCTCGCCGGCGCGGGCGTCCGCTCGCCGATCGCGGTGAGCAGCTCGTCGACTGTCGAGTCGCGCAGCATGGCTCGGAGTGTAGAAAGCTCTAGGCGTGGCGACGGCGACACCCTCCTCTCTCGAGATCGCGCAGGACGCGCAGCTCCGCCCGATCACCGAGATCGCGGCCGCGGCGGGGCTCGAGCCCGACGAGGTCGAGTCGTACGGCCGCTACAAGGCGAAGGTCTCCCTCTCGGTCCTCGACCGGCTTGCCGACCGGCCGGACGGGAAGCTCGTCTGCGTCACCGCGATCACGCCGACGAAGTTCGGCGAGGGCAAGACGACGACGTCGGTCTCGCTCACGCAGGGCCTCGGCGCGATCGGGCGCAAGCCGGTGCTCTGTCTGCGCGAGGCGTCGCTCGGCCCGGTGTTCGGGATCAAGGGCGGGGCCGCCGGCGCCGGTTACGCGCAGGTCGTGCCGATGGAGGACCTGAACCTCCATTTCACCGGCGACATCCACGCGATCGGCGCCGCGAACAACCTGCTGGCTGCGATGCTCGAGGCCCACCTCCTGCACGGGAACGAGCTCGGCATCGACCCGCTCTCGATCTCGTGGCGGCGCTGCGTCGACATCAACGACCGCGCGCTTCGTGACACCGTGATCGGCCTCGGCGGCCGCGCGAACGGCTATTCGCGCCAGGCGGGCTGGGACATCACCGCGGCCTCCGAGGTGATGGCCATCGTCGCGGTTGCGCGCGACCTGCAGGATCTCCGGCAGCGGCTGGGCGCCGTCACCGTCGGGGCCACGTACGAGGGAGAGCCCGTGAGCGCCGAGCAGCTGCAAGCCGCGGGCGCGATGACGGTCCTGCTCAAGGAGACGATCAAGCCGAATCTCGTCCAGACGCTCGAGGGCCAGCCGGCCTTCGTCCACTGCGGCCCCTTCGCGAACATCGCGCACGGCAACAACTCGCTGGTGGCCGACCGCGTGGCGCTCAAGCTCGGGGACGTCGTCGTGACCGAGTCGGGGTTCGGGGCGGACATGGGGATGGAGAAGTTCTTCGACATCGTCTGCCGCGTCGGCGGCCTGACGCCGAGCGCGGTGGTGCTCGTGGCGACGGTGAAGGCGCTCAAGCACCACGGCGGCGATCCCGAGGGCGGGGCCGAGGCGATCGAGGCCGGCGCGGCAAACCTCGTCCGCCATCTCGGCATCGTGCGCGAGTTCGGGCTCAACGCCGTCGTCGCCGTCAACAGGTTCCCAGCCGACACGGATGAAGAAGTCGAGCAGGTCAAGCGCATCGCCCTCGCCAACGGCGCCTTCGCGGCCGAGGCCAACGAGGGCGTCGCCCATGGCGGCCCCGGCGCGACGGCGCTCGCGGAGGCGGTCGTCGCAGCGACGGAGGAGCCGTCGAGCTTCGCGCCGATCTACCCGCTCGACGCCACGATCGAGCGGAAGATCGAGGCGATCGCGACGCACGTCTACGGCGCCGACGGGATCCTCCTGCAGCCGGCAGCTCGCAAGCGGATCGCCGAGCTGGAGCGGACCGGCTTCGACGGGCTGCCGATCTGCATGGCGAAGACGCACCTCTCGCTCTCGCACGACCCGACGCTCGCGAACGCGCCCACCGGCTTCACGGTCACGGTGCGCGACATCCGCCCGTACACCGGCGCCGGCTGGCTCGTCGCCCTCTGCGGCGACATGCAGACGATGCCCGGCTACGGCCGCACACCGGCCGCGCACGCGGTCGACATCGACAGCGAAGGCAAGACCGTGGGCCTCTTCTGAGATGTCTCCTTGAGCCACGTCCGGAACCAGGTTCCGGACGTGTCTAAGAGCTCCTGTCTCGCCTCGACACTTTCGCCGGAATAGCGGGGACTTGCCGCCAAGCTCGCGTCTGACCGACCTGTCGCTTCCAGACACGGCCGGAACCAGGTTCCGGACATGGCCGGCCGAGACGGCAGGGCTCGCGGGGCGCTTGTAGATTCCAAGCCATGGCGATGAAGTACGAGAGGCTGACGACGCCGCTCGTGCGCGAGGACGGGGAGCTACGGGCCGCAAGCTGGGACGAGGCGCTCGAGCGCGCCGCGGCCGGCTTCCGCAGGGCTCTGGACGAGGACGCGCTGACCGGCGTCTTCAGCTGCTCCAAGGCGACGAACGAGCTGAACTTCGCGACGCAGAAGTTCGCCCGGATCGTTCTCGGCACGAACAACGTCGACAGCTGCAACCGAACCTGACACGCGCCCAGCGTCGTCGGTCTGGCGACGGTGTTCGGTGCAGGCGGCGGAACGAGCTCCTACGAGGAGACCCGCGCCGCGGACCTGATCGTCCTCTGGGGCTCGAACGCGCGCGAGGCACACCCGATCTTCTTCCACCACGTCCTCAAGGCGGTGAACGAGGGCGCGCGCCTCATGGTCGTCGACCCGCGGCTGACGCCGTCGGCGCAGTGGGGCGATCTCTGGGTCGGGCTCGACGTCGGCACCGACATCCCGCTCGCCAATGCGGTCGGGCGGGAGATCATCGCGGCGGGGCTCGCCGACCTGGACTTCGTCGAGCGCGCGACGACCGGCTTCGAGGAGTACCGCGACTCGGTCGAGCCGTGGACGCTCGAGGAGGCGGAGCGCGTGACCGGTGTCCCGGCCGACGCGATCCGGGAGCTCGCGCACGCGTACGGCGAGGCGCAGAACGCGCAGCTCTGCTGGACGCTCGGCATCACCGAGCACCACAACGCCGTCGACAACGTGTTCGCGCTGATCAACCTCGCGCTGCTGACCGGCAAGGTCGGCAAATGGGGCTCGGGGCTGCAGCCGCTGCGCGGCCAGAACAACGTCCAGGGCGGCGGCGACATGGGCGCGATCCCGAACAAGCTGCCCGGCTTCCAGGAGATCCGCGACGACGGGATCCGCGCGAAGTTCGACTCGGCGTGGCGCTCCTCGATTCCCGCGGAGCCCGGTCTCCACCTGTCCGGGATGTTCGAGGCGATGGAGCACGGCGACCTGCGCGCGGTCTACGTCGTGGGCGAGAACCCGGCCCAGGGGGAGGCCGACCAGCAGCGGGCGCAGCGGCTCCTGCGCGGGCTCGACCACCTCGTCGTCCAGGACCTCTTCCTCACGCAGACCGCGCAGCTCGCGGACGTCGTCCTGCCCGCGGCCGCCACGCTCGGCGAGGCCGAGGGCACCGTCACCTCGAGCGAGCGCCGCGTGCAGCGCGTGCGCAAGGCGTATGACCCGCCCGCGGGCGCCCGCGACGACATCCAGATCGTCTACGACCTCGCGCGGCGGCTCGGCCACGACCTCGGCTCGGCCCGGGCCGAGGACGTCTGGAACGAGTGCCGCTCGCTCTCGCCGATGCACGCGGGGATGAGCTACGCGCGGCTCGAGGAGCTCGGCGGGATCCAGTGGCCGTGCTGGGACGAGGAGCATCCGGGCTCGCTCTATATCCACGACCGGCTGTGGGCCGACGTCGTCGAGGAGCGCGCGCCGTTCAAGCCCGTCGAGCACGACCCGCCCGTCGACGTGCTGGACGACGACTTCCCGCTGCGCCTGACCACCGGCCGGCGGCTCGAGTCCTTCAACACCGGCGTGCAGACGGGCGGCTTCTCGTCGCCCCTGCACGTCGGAGGCGAGGCGATCCTCCTCGCGCCCGAGGACGGCGAGCGCTACGGCGTCGCCGACGGCTCCCGGGTACGCGTCGTCTCGCGGCGCGGCTCGGTCGAGGCGCCGGCGCGCTACGTCTCGACGCTGCGGCCCGGCCTCGCGTTCATGAACCTCCACTTCCCCGACGAGGTGGCGACCAACGTGCTCACGATCGACGCGACCGACCCGCAGTCGGGCACCGCCGAGTTCAAGGCGACCGCGATCCGGCTGGAGGCGCTCTAGGTGGATCTCAAGCTGCTCGACGCCGAGCCCGCGGAGGCCGAGCGCGACGCGATCGACGCGGTCGTCGGAGTCGAGGCGACGAACGGGAACCGGGTCGCGCGCCGTGACCGGACGCGCCGCCATCTCTTGCTGCCCGCGCTCCGGGCTGCGCAGCGGCGCGTCGGCTGGGTGACTCCCGGGGCGCTCGGCTACGCGTCGCGGCGGCTCGACGTGCCTCCGGCCGAGGCCTACGGCGTGGCGACGTTCTACGCGCTGCTCGCGCTCGAGGAGCGTCCCGCGGAGGTGCTGCACGTCTGCACCGACCTCTCCTGCCGGCTCGCCGGCGCCGAGGTGCCCGAGGGCGCTCTCGCCTCGCCGTGCCTCGGGCTGTGCGAGCGGGCGCCTGCCTCGTTGCGCACGGTGGCGGGCGAGGAGCCGCGCGAGGAGCAGTTGCCCGCCGAGGAGCCGCCGCTCCCCCAGACGTCCGGGCTGAAGCTGCTGCGCCGGATCGGCGAGGGCGTCGACCCGGAATCGCCGTACGAATTCCACGCGCTCGAGCGCGCCCGCGAGCTGGGGCCGGAGCGCGTGATCGAGCTGGTGAAGGCGTCGCCGCTGCTCGGCCGCGGCGGTGCGGCGTTCCCGACCGGGGTGAAGTGGGAGGCGGTCGCACGGCAGCCGGCGCGCCCGCACTACCTCGTCGTCAATGCCGACGAGTCGGAGCCGGGGACGTTCAAGGACCGGATCCTGATGGAGCGCGACCCGTTCGGGCTCGTCGAGTCGATCGGCATCGCCGCGTTCGCGACGGGCTGCGAGCGCGCGTTCGTCTACGTCCGGGCCGAGTACCCGCTCGCGCACGAGCGGCTCCGGAACGCGATCGACAAGTCGGACGTGGGCGTCGAGATCGAGCTGCGCATCGGCGCGGGTGCCTACGTGTGCGGCGAGGAGACCGCGCTGTTCCAGTCGATCGAGGGCTACCGCGGCGAGCCGCGCAACAAGCCGCCGTTCCCGGTCGAGGTCGGGCTGTACGGCAAGCCGACCGTCGTGAACAACGTCGAGACGCTGCTCAACGTGCCGCACATCCTCCTCGAGGACGACGCGCGCGACACGCGGCTCTTCTGCGTCAGCGGCCACGTCGCGAAGCCGGGGCTGTACGAGCTCGAGCTCGGCACGCCGCTCTCCGAGCTGCTCGAGCTCGCGGGCGCCGAGCCGCCGAAGGCCGTGCTGCTGGGCGGCGCCGCCGGCTCGTTCCTGCGACCCGACCAGCTCGACCTGCCGCTCTCCTTCGAAGGCGCCCGTGACGCCGGCGCCACGCTTGGCTCGGGCGTCGTGATCGTCTACGGCGAGCAGGCCGACCTCGTGGACGCCGTGCTCCGCATCGCCGAGTTCTTCCGTGACGAGTCGTGCGGCCAGTGCGTCCCCTGCCGCATCGGCACGGTGCGCCAGGAGGAGGCGCTGCACCGGCTCGCCTCCGGCAAGGCGACCGGCGACGAGGTCGCCGTGCTCGCCGACCTGACGCAGGTGATGCGCGACGCGTCGATCTGCGGCCTCGGCCAGACTGCGGCGAACGCCGTGGACTCGGCGATCCACAATCTCGGAGTGCTCGCGTGAAGATCACCATCGACGGCGTCACGACGGAGGTCGCGGAGGGGGCGACGATCCTCGACGCGGCGCGGCAGATCGGGATCGACACGCCGACGCTCTGCTACGGCGACACGCTCACGCCCGTCAACGTGTGCCGCGTCTGCGTCGTCGAGGTCGAGAAGGCGCGCGCTCTCGTCCCCGCCTGCTCGCGCAAGGTGGAGGACGGAATGGTCGTGCACACAGACTCCGAGCGCGTGCGGACGAGTCGGCGTCTGGTCATGGAGCTGCTCGGCTCGGCCTGCGACCTCTCGACTGCTCCGGAGGCGCTCGCCTACATCGAGCGCTACGACGCGCAGCCGGATCGCTTCGGCCCCGACTCGCTCACGGTCGAGCAGGCGGTGAAGGTCGACAACGAGCTTTACGTCCGCGACTACTCGAAATGCATCCTCTGTTACAAGTGCGTCGAGGCCTGCGGGGTCGACCACCAGAACACGTTCGCGATCGCCGTCGCCGGGCGCGGCTTCGGCGCGCACATCTCGACGGAGCTCGACGTGCCGCTGCCCGAGTCGGCGTGCGTCTACTGCGGCAATTGCATCGCGGTCTGCCCGACCGGCGCGCTGATGGCGAAGAGCGAGTTCGACCTGCGCGAGGCGGGGGAGTGGCGCGAGGAGGAGCAGACCGAGGTCGAGACCGTGTGTCCCTACTGCGGCGTCGGCTGCAACCTCACGCTCCACGTGCAGGACGACGCGATCGTCAAGGTGGGCTCCCCCGACGACCACGACGTGACCCGCGGCAACCTCTGCATCAAGGGCCGCTTCGGCTACCGCTACGTGCAGAACCGCGGACCTGCGTGACCGTCGAGCTCGGCTCGCTCGCGGAGCTCGAGCCGGCGCTGGCGAGGGAGGAGTTCGACGTCGCGCGGGTCTACGTCGGCTACGGCGCCTGCGCGCCCTCGGCGCCGGAGCCGTGCCGGCTGCCCAAGGTTGCGTACTCGCTCGAGCCGCCCGTGTCCTCCAGCGGCTTCTTCCGCGGCGGCGAGTGGCACGAGACCTGGAGCCCGGACGCGTACGCCGCCGCGATCGGCACCGTGCGGGAGGCGATCCGCGAGGGCGACGTCTACCAGGTGAGCCTCGTCCAGCATCTCCGGGCCGGGTTCTCGGGCGACCCGGTCGCGCTGGCGACGGCGCTCGCCCCGTTGCGGCCGCTGGAGGGAGCGGCGCTACAGGGCGACGGCTGGACGATCGTCTCCGCCTCTCCCGAGCTGCTGCTGCAGAAGCGCGGCCGCGTCGTCCGCACCATGCCGATCAAGGGCACGCGTCCCGCGGGGGTGCCGATCGAGTCGGCGAAGGACGCGGCCGAGCACGTGATGATCGTCGACCTCGAGCGCAACGACCTCTCGCGCGTCTGCGTCCCCGGCAGCGTCCGCTGGCCGGAGGTGCTCGTCGAGCGCCAGCTCGCCGGCGTCAGCCACCTCGTCGCGACGGTCGAGGGCGAGCTGCGGCCCGAGGTGACGCTCACGGAGCTGTTCGACGCCGTCCTGCCGGGCGGCTCCGTCACCGGTTGCCCGAAGAGCAGCGCCCTCGAGCTGATCGCCGCGCTCGAGCCGGTCGGCCGCGGCGCGTCGATGGGAGCGCTCGGCCGCGTCTACGCGAACGGCGACCTCGACCTGGCCCTCACGATCCGCACCTTCGCCGTCGTGGACGACGAGATCCACCTCTGGGTCGGCGGAGGCATCGTCTGGGATTCGGTCGCCGACGCCGAGATCGAGGAGTCGTGGGTGAAAGCGCGCCCGCTGCTCGCCCTCGCGGGACACGCCTCATCGAGCCACGGCCGGAACCAGGTTCCGGCCGTGTCCGGGGCGGACATGGCGTGACGGATCCTTTCCTTGCCGTCGCGGTCGCCGGGCCCCTGCTCGCGCTCGCGGGACACGTCTCATCCGGCCACGGCCGGAACCAGGTTCCGGACGTGGCCGGGGTGGACAGGTTGTGATGCGGGTCTGCGCTGTCGCCGTGGCAGGGCGGGGGCTCGTCGACCCGGGAGAGCCGGTGTTCGGCGCGGACGACGAGGCGCTTCTGCGCGGCCGCTCCGTGTTCGAGACGGCGCGGGTGTACGGCGGCAGGCCCTTCCTGCTCGACCGGCACCTCGTTCGCTTCGCCGCCTCCTCCGAGCGCGTCCGCCTCCCACCGCCCGACGCGGCCGGGTGCGAGCGGCTCGCCGAGCTCGTGATCGGCGCGTGCGAGGAGCAGGATCTGGCGCTCCGCCTCTACTGGACCGGCCGCACGCTCGTCGCCGCCGCCGCGCAGATCGACCCGGAGCTCGAGGCTCAACGCGCACGCGGACTCCGGCTCGCGACCGTTTCCTGGTCGACCGGGGCGCTCGCGAGCGCGAAGTCGATGAGCTACGCCGAGAACATGGGCGCGCAGGACGCCGCGATCGCCGGCGGCGCCGACGATGCCCTGCTCGTCAGACAGGATCTGATCGTGCTCGAAGCCCCCACCGCGAACGTCTTCTGGCGCGAAGGCGACAGCCTCGTCACGCCCGCGCTGCAACTGCCGATCCTCGCCGGCGTCACGCGCGGCGTCCTGCTCGAGCTCGCCGAGCGGAAGACGGTCGAGGGCGTGTTCCCACTCGCGCGGATCCTGGAGGCCGACGAGGTATTCCTCTGCGCGTCCGTCCGCGAGGTCATGCCGGTCGTTGCGGTCGATGACACGACGTTCGAGCTCGGCCCGGCGGCCCGCGAGCTGCAACAGGCGCTGCGCCGGCTCGCGACCGGCTAGATCGGCGCCAGCCCGACGACCTCGCGGCGGAAGGGAACCGCGTCGCCGTGCGGGTCGCCGTCGAGCTCCTCGGCATAGCGGCGGCCGTCCCAGACGGCGGTCGCGATCGTGCCGGGCGCGTACGCGTCGCCGATCGCGGTCGCGCCGAGCTCCAGGGCGAGCCCGTCGTCGGGTAGCCGCGCCGTTACGAGGACGAGGGCGTCGAGCGGGAGCTCCCGGTCGCGGCCCGTGTAGGCGTCGGCGACGCGCGCAGCTCCGCCCTCGACCGCCACGAGCGCGTGCGTGGTCGCGAGCTCGACGCCCGCCTCCACGAGCCTGCGGTGGATCCGCTCCTGCTCCATCGTGTTCACGCTCCACTCCGAGACGCGGGGCGCGGACGTGACGAGCGTCACGCGCTTCCCCTCCGCCGCCAGCAGCTCCGCGAGGACGCCGCCGAGGTAGTAGTGGTCGTCGTCGAAGAGGACGATCCGCTCGCCGGCCGGCCTGCGCCCCGCCATCAGGTCGTCCGGCGTGAGCGTCTCGACGGCGGGATCGAGGGCCGGGGGCCTCGTGTGCAGGCGCCCGACGCCGTCGGCGCGCCACCGCGCTCCCGTGGCGACCGCGACGTGGTCGAAGCCGTAGCCGCGCACCTCGTCGGCGGTGACCTCGCTCTCGAGCGCGAGCTCGACGTTCGGGAGCTTCGCGAGCTGGCCGCGGCGGTAGTCGGCGACGCGGATCCAGGCGGCGAGACCGGGGAGGCGCGCCTCGCGCAGCACGCGGCCGCCGAGCTCTCGCCCCGCCTCGGCGAGCACGACCTGGTAGCCGCGCTTGCCGAGAGCCATCGCGGCCTCGAGCCCCGCCGGCCCCGCGCCGACCACGAGCACCTTCGCGGCCGACCCTGCCGCACGGAAGCGCTCGGGGTGCCAGCCGCGCCGCCACTCCTCGCCCATCGACGGGTTCTGCGTGCAGCGGATCGGGGTCATCGTCCAGTCGCCGGTCACGCAGATGTTGCAGCCGATGCACTCGCGGATGTCCTCGAGCCGGCCCTCCTCGACCTTCACCGGCAGGAACGGGTCGGCGATCGAGGGACGAGCCGCGCCGACCAGGTCGATCACGCCGCCGCGGATCAGCCGCACCATCGTGTCGGGCGAGGTCAGCCGGCCGATGCCGACGAGCGGCTTCGACGTGAGCTGCTTGAGGCCGCGGAAGTGCTCCTCCGTCCACGCCTCCTGCGCGAACCGCGAGCTGCGCGAGTCGTCGGGCCAGAAGCCCACCATCACGTCCCAGAGATCCGGAAGCTCGCCGACCAGCGCGAACAGCTGCTCGATCTCGGCCCGCTCGATGCCCTCCGCGCCGAGCAGCTCGTCCACGACGAGCCGGCATGCGACGGCGGCGCGTCCTTCGCACTCCTCGAGCGTGTCCTCGAGCACCTCGCGCAGCAGGCGGGCGCGGTTCTCGAGCGCCCCGCCGTACTCGTCCTCGCGCTGGTTGTAGCGCCGCGAGAGGAAATGCTGGAGCGTGGACAGCCCGTGCGCGGCGTAGACGTAGACGAGGTCGTAGCCCGCCCGCAGCGAGCGCTGCACCGCGTGCCGGTGGCGCCGGCGCAGGTCGGCGACGTCGTCTCGGCTCATCGCGCGCGCCTGCACGGGCTCGTAGCCGCGGACCGGCAGGTTCGACGGGCCGAGCGGGGGAATCCGTCCGTAGTGGTTCGCACTGGCCATGCCGTTGTGCACGAACTCGATGCCGGCGAGCGAGCCGTGTGCGTGCACCTGCTCGACGAGCCGCTCGTGCGCCGGGATGTCGGCGTCGTCCCAGAGACGGCCCTCGATGAAGCCGCTCACGTCCGCGCTGGGATGGAACTCGACCTCCTCGGTGCAGACCACGGCCCAGCCGCCCTCCGCCTTGACGCCGCGCATGACGGCGTGCGCCGTCGGGTCGCGGTGGCCCATGCCGTTGCAGTGCGGCACCTGGAAGAAGCGGTTGCGCGCGGTCACCGGCCCGAGCCGGACCGGCTCGAACAGGACGTCGTAGAGCGGGTCCCGGCTCATGCGGGTTCGATTATGGAGCTACGGGAACGCTCGGCCCATGGCACGAGTTCTCTACAAGCCGTTCGGGCTCCTGTTCAGCGTCCTCGGCGGGATCGTGGCGGGTGCGATCTTCAAGCGCGTGTGGCGGGCCGCCGCCGACGAAGAGGAGGCGCCCAAGGCGACGGACAGGCGGAGGGGCTGGAAGGAGATCCTCGCCGCTGCCGCGGCCCAGGGTGCGGTCTTCGGCGGCGTCAAGGCGCTCGTCGACCGCGCCGGCGCGAGCGGCTTCGCCCGCATGACCGGCGCCTGGCCCGGCGACACCTGAGTCACGCCGAAGCGCGCATGAGCTTCTGCAGGACCGCGTCGACCCGCGCGAAGCCGCCCTTCGCACCCTCCTCGACGCCGTACTGCATCGTCGTGTCGCGCTCCTCGGGCGTCGCGAAGAGCATCGTCTGAGT
>JBJMKE010000066.1:0-11859 GCA_045806005.1 Gaiellaceae bacterium | reverse complement strand
GTCCCTCCCGTCTGCCCCGGCACGACAGAAGTTCGCCGTCTCGTACCACCGGTAGCCGGAGCCGGTCAGCCGGGCGACGACGCGCTCGAAGTAGTCCTCCATCGCCTCGGCCTGCCTCGCCAGCTCCGCTCCCCAGGCATGGGTGAAGCGCGTCCCCGGCTTCGCCTCGAGCTCGTAGCAGGAGAGGTGCTCCGGCTCGAGCGCGAGCGCGTCGCCGAGGTCGGCTTCGAGATCGGAGGCGCTCTGGCCGGGAATCCCGTAGATGAGATCGAGGGAGATGTTGTCGAATCCGGCATCGCGGAGATGATGCACGGCACGTCGGACGTCGTCAGGTCGGGCAACACGCTCGAGCACCTCCAGCAGCCGCGGCCGGAACGTCTGCGCACCGAGCGAGATGCGACTCACCCCTGCGCCGCGCAGCTCGCGGGCGAGCTCCGGGGTTACCGTCTCCGGGTTCGCCTCGACCGTCACCTCCTCCGCGGCAGGAAGCGCCGCGAGCAGGCGCACGAGATCCGTCAGCGCGGTGAAGGTGGGTGTGCCGCCGCCGAGGAAGACGGTATCGAGCTCCGCGTCGAGCAGGCCTCGCTCGAGCTCGAGCTCCTGCAGGAGCGCGTCGACGTAGGCGGCGTCCTGCCCCCGCCCGCCGGCGACGGTGACGAAGTCGCAGTAGCCGCAACGATGGGCGCAGAACGGCAGGTGGACGTAGAGATGGCGCACGCCCCGACTCATTCGTCCAGCCTCCGTGGCCGCGTCACGAGCTCGCCGCTGCAATTCGGACACACGTAGTCGAGCTGCTCCCCACACGCACGGCAGAAGGTGCATTCGTACGAGCAGATGACGGCGTCGCCGTCACGCGTGAGCGCCCCGCCGCAGCGTTCGCACGAGTCGCGCATCTCGAGCGCCATCAGCTTCTCGGCCCCTGGCCGATGTTGAGGACGGCGAGGAACGCCTCCTGCGGCACCTCGACGGCGCCGACCTGCTTCATCCGCTTCTTGCCGGCCTTCTGCTTCTCGAGCAGCTTCCGTTTGCGCGTGATGTCCCCGCCGTAGCACTTCGCGAGCACGTCCTTGCGCTTCGCCTTCACCGTCTCGCGGGCGATGACGCGCGAGCCGATCGCCGCCTGGATCGGGACGTCGAACATCTGGCGGGGGATCTCCTCGCGCAGCTTGTCGACCAGCAGCCGGCCCCGCTCGTAGGCGAAATCGCGATGGATGATCAGGGACAGCGCATCGACGGGCTCCGCGGCGACCAGCACGTCCACGCGGACTAGCTCGCCGGGCTTGAAACCGGCGAGGTCGTAGTCGAAGGACGCATAGCCCCGCGTGCGTGACTTGAGCTGGTCGTAATAGTCGAGGACAATCTCGGCGAGCGGAAGCTCGTAGGTGAGGTGGACGCGCTCGGGCGAGAGATACTCGAGCTTGCCGAACGTGCCACGCCGGTCGTTGTTCAGCTCCATCACGGCGCCGACGTGTTCCTTCGGGACGATGATCGAGGCGGCGACATACGGCTCTTCGACCTCCTCCACTTCGCGCGGGAACTCGGCCGGATTGTGCACCTCGAGCCAGTCGCCGTTGCGCTCGAGCACGCGGTACGCCACGTTCGGGGCGGTCACGAGCAGGTCGAGGTCGAACTCGCGCTCGAGCCGCTCGCGCACGATCTCCATGTGCAGGAGGCCGAGGAAGCCGCAGCGGAAGCCGAAGCCTAGGGCGTTGGAGGTCTCCGGCTCGTAGACGAGCGCGGCGTCGTTGAGCTTGAGCCGCTCGAGCGCGTCGCGAAGCTCCGGATAGTCGTCCGAGTCGGTCGGAAAGAGCCCGGCGAAGACCATCGGCTTCACGTCCTTGTAGCCGGGCAGAGCCTCGGTCGCAGGCCTCTGGACGGACGTCAATGTGTCGCCGACGCGCAGGCGCGAGACGTCCTTCAGTCCCGTGATCACGTAACCGACCTCGCCGGCGGAGAGTCGCTCGACCGGGGTCATCGCGGGGGAGAAGAAGCCGAGCTCCTCCGCGTCGAAGCGCGTATCGGTGGCCATCGTCCGCAGCGCCTCTCGGGCGGAGAACGAGCCGTCGACGACTCGCACGAAGGCGACGACGCCGCGGTACTGGTCGTACGAAGAGTCGAACACGAGCGCGCGGGCCGGGGACTCGGGGTCGCCGGCCGGGGGCGGCACGCGCTCAACGATCGCATCGAGAACCTCCGCCACGCCGGCGCCGGTCTTCGCGGAGATGCGGAGCACGTGCGTCGGGTCGTCGCCCAGGAGCTCGGCGACCTCGACGGCCGTGCCGTCCGGATCCGCGGCCGGAAGGTCGATCTTGTTCGCGACCGGGACGATGTCGAGCCCGTTCTCGATCGCGAGATACGCGTTGGCGAGGGTCTGCGCCTCGATGCCCTGCGCGGCGTCCACGACGAGGAGCGCCCCATCGCAGGCCTGGAGCGAGCGCGAGACCTCGTAGGTGAAGTCGACGTGCCCCGGCGTGTCGATGAGGTTGAGCTCGTGCCCCTTCCACGGAACGCGCACCGCCTGGGCCTTGATCGTGATGCCCCGCTCGCGCTCGAGATCCATCGTGTCGAGCACCTGCTCGCGCATCTCGCGCGCGGACACGGCCTCGGTCAGCTCGAGGATCCGGTCGGCGAGCGTCGACTTGCCGTGGTCGATGTGGGCGATGATCGAGAAGTTGCGTATGCGTGCCTGGTCCACGAGCGGCGATGGTACTGACGCACGTCCGCTCATAACGTGGCCGGCCCGGACGTGCCCGAAGCGCTCTCCCCACCCTGGGTGGCAAGTGGCCGCTAGTCAGTCCTGACGGCCCAATCTCTGGCACCCTGAGCGAGGCGCCCTCTCCACTGGGTGCCTCCGGCGGCGGGGAGGGAGACCTTCCCGCCGCTTATACAGCGACTGGCCAGTCCCCACCCTGGGTGGGGTCGTTGTCCCTCCGCCCTCGCGATCGAGGCTACCGCCGAGCCCGTGCCGCCGAGTGAGCGCCTTCGTCGCAGTTCCGTGCCGTCCGCGGGCGTCGGCTCGGCGCGTCCGCCTGGACGCGGCTCAGGCGCGGGAGCGACGCAGCCGCAACAGCGTCTCCAGCTCGCGCACGCCCAGCAGCCGGCACGCTCCGAAGAAGGCCGCGTAGCCGAGCGTGAGCCCGGCGCCGAGCGAGACGATCTGCGCTGCGAGCGACCTGCCGAGCGCCGAGTCGAGCAGATGCCATGCCCACCACGCGACCGCGGCCAGCACCGCGGACGAGACGAGAACGAGCAGGAAGCTCCGGGCCGTCTCGCCGAGCTCGAACCCGCCCATCCGCCGCCGGAAGAAGAAGAGGAGAGCCCCCGTTCCGGCGATGTTCACGAGTGACGTCGAGAGCGGGATCCCCCAGATCCCGAACCGGTAGAAGACCGCGTCGAGGGCCGCGTTCAGGCCGAGGTTCCCGAACGCGACCAGGCTCGGGATCCACGGCGACTGGAGCGAGAAGAAGCCGCGGTTGAGCATCAGCATCGTCCCGTTGAACGTGAGCCCCAGAGCGAATGCAGCCAGGCAGGCGGCGACGATCGGCGTGTTGGGCGCTACGAAATTCCCGTGCTGGTAGAGGAGGCGGACGATCGGCGTCGCGAGCACCGCCGCCGCGGCGCTGGCCGGGACGAGCAGGAAGCAGATCAGCCGGAGGCCGGTGCTCATGGTGTGGCGGAAGCCGTTCCAGTCGGCGCGCGAGGCGTGCCGTGACATGAGCGGGAAGAGGACGGTCGCCACGGCCACCGAGAACACGCCCTGGGGCAGCATGTAGAGGCGGAAGGCCCGCACGATCGCCGCCGGCGCCTCGAGCGGGTCCAGGTAGTGCGTCGCGAACAACTGGTCGATGACCGCGTTGATGTTGATCAGGCCGAGGCCGATCGTGACCGGCACCATCAGCGTGAACACCCGCTTGACCGCCGGGTCGTGGATGTCGATCGCCATGTGCAGCCGGCCGTCGAGCCCGCGCAGCCACGGGAGCGGCAGCAGGAACTGCGCGATCGTCGCCACGAGGATGGAGAACGCGTAGATGTAGAGCCTCGTCGAGTCCGAGCTCGTGCCGTGCACCCCGAGCCCGAGGCCGAGGAGGATGATCACGTTCCAGAGCACCGGGCTCAGCGCCGGCACGGTGAAGTGGTCGTAGCTGTTGAGGATCCCGACCACGATTCCCGTCAACCCGAGAATGAGGACGAGCGGGAAGAGGATGCGCGCCAGCCCGGCCGCGAGCGTGCCGAAAGCGTCGTGCGGCCCGTAGCCGAAGATCGCCATCACCAACGGCGCGATGACGAGGAACAGCGCCGTCAGACCGCCGAGCCCGAGCAGCATGAGCCAGAAGAGAGAGGAGGCCACCCTCCAGGCGCGCTTCCTCTCTCCCTTGACGAGCAGATCGCTGAAGACGGGGACGAACGCGGCAGAGAGCGCAGAGTCGGCAACCAGTGAACGCACGGTGTTCGGGATGAGGAAGGCGATCTCGAAGGCGTTGACCGGCCCGGAGATGCCGAACACCGCGGCCTGCGCGATCTCCCGCACCAGTCCGACGACGCGCGAGATTCCGGTGGCGACCGCGAAGATGACGCCCGAGCGGGCGAGCCCGCGGCCCGCCTCCTCGTGCTGCTCGTCGGCCACGGAGACCGGAGCTTCAGCCGCGAACTGCGTCGCCTGCCCCTCCGCGTCGAGCGCCTGCGCCTCGAGCTCGACCAGCTCGCCGCGGTCGGGGTCGCGCCGCGGGCGGAGGATCGACGTCGGCCGTTCGGCGGGGTCCTGCGCGACCGGCCAGGAGTCGAGCGTCGCCTCGCTTTCGAAGTACGCCTGCTTGCCCTGTTCGCGACGGCGGCGATCGCGCTCCAGGCGCCGCTCGCGCCGCTGCCGCTCGGCCTCGTCCACGACGGCAGCATAGGGAGAGGGGTTGCTACCATCGCCCGGCCCGCGAGTCGCGGGCCTTTTTCCGAGATGCCGAATATCAAGCAACAGGAAAAGCGCGTCCGCCAGGCGGCGCGGCAGCGGCAGGAGAACCTGCGCTGGCGCTCCACCGCGAAGACGCTCATGCGGCGCCTGCAGGACGCTGTCGCCGAGGGCGACACGAAGGAGACCGACGCGCGCCACCGGGAGCTCGTCAAGTGGCTCGACCGGGCGGCCGCAAACGGCGCTCTCCACCGGAACACGGTCGCGCGCCGCAAGTCGCAGGCGGCGAAGGTCGCGGCCGGCGACTCCGAGAGCTAGCCCGGCCTACTCCGGCCGGCGAGTGATCTCGACGAGAGTCCGCTCGAGCTGAAGCTCGGGCGAGAGCCGGGAGCCGCCCTTCGCGCCCGCGTCGAGCTCGGCGAGCCTCACCGTCGCCTGTGCAAGCTCCTCCGGTGAGAAGTTCCGGGCCTGCTTCGTCGCCTTTTCCACGACGAACGGATGCATCTTGAGCCGGCTCGCGATCTCGCTCGAGCGGACACCTTCGTCGGCCAGCCGGGAGACCCTCCGCACCCGGCCGACGTAGCCGGTGAGAGATGCCACGAGCCGGAGCAGCTCGCCCGAGCGCGTCCGGTGCGTGCGGTCGAGCAGCGATTCGGTCGACCTGAGGGTGCCGGCGACGTCGCGCTGGCCCCACGCGTCGGTGACGGCGAAGATCGGCGTCTCCGCTCGCCCGACCGCGAGCTCCTCCACGTGGGCGCGCGTGATCTGCTCGCCGTTCGCCCACGTTGCGAGCTTCTGGATCTCCGAGGCGAGGTCGCCCACGTCGTCACCGACGGCCTCGACGAGCGCGCGGCAGGCGTCGCGGTCGACCGGCGCGCCGAGGCGCGCGAACTGCTCGCCGACCCACTCGGGGAGCTGCTTCTTGCCGACCTCGTAGACGTGCACCTCGCCCGCCTTCGCGACGGCCTTGACGAGCGAGGAGTCCTTCTTCACGCCGCTGCCGATGAGCGCAAGCACGGTCGTTGGAGCCGGAGCCTCGAGATACGCCTCGATCTCCTTCACGTCGGCGGTCTTCCACGCCTCGACCCCGTCGACGATCACCGCCCGCTGGTCGCCGCCGAAGAGGCCGAGCGCGTTGCAGGCGGCGACCGCGTCCGCGCCGGACGCCTCGGAGGCGTGCAGGTGCTCCGTCGCCTCCTCACCGATCCGGGCTCGCAGCCGCTGTAGAGCCAGTGTGATCTTCGGCCGGTCGCTCCCCGAGAAGAGGTAGACCGGCTTCAGCTCGCGCTCGCTCGCCACGCCGCCAAGCATAGGCTGCCGCGCCGGCGGCCCCCAGGCCCAGTGCCGCCGCCGCGCGCGGGGAGGTGATCTGCGCGCCGGGCACGCTTCCGAAGGCGCGCGCGCAGACGGCCACGAGCCAGGCTCCCCAGCCGTTGAGTTGCGCCATCGCGGCGGCAACCGAGGGCGCGACGGGCGCCACCACGGCGGTCAGGAGGGCCAGGCCGAGGACCTCGACGACGACCGGAACCCCGACGACGTTCGCCGGCACCGTGACGAGAGAGATCTGGTGGAACTGGAACCACGTGACCGGCGCGGTCGCCAGGCCGCATGCCGTCGAGACCCCGATCAGCTGGGCCGCTTCATGCGACACCGGATAGCCCTCGAGCACCCGTACGACGCGCGGCGTGACGACGAAGATCGAGCCGACGGCGGCGAACGAGAGCTGGAACCCGGCGTCGAGCAGGCTGTACGGATTCCAGCCGAGCAGGACGGCGGCGCCGACGAGCAGCGCCTGCCAGCGGTCGCGCTCGCGGGCCGCCAGCCAGGCGAGCGAGCCGAGACCTGCCGCGATGGCAGCCCGAACCACCGACGGATGGAGGCCGACGGCGAGTGCGTACCCCGAGACCGTGAGCAGCGCCGCGATCTGCGCGAGGTAGCTGCCAAGGCCGGCGAACAGGACGAGACCCGCCACCCCGCCGCCGACGGCGGCGACCTTCAGGCCGTCGACGGCGAGGCAGTGGTAGAGGCCGGAAGCGCGGAAGTCCGCGAGCAGCGTCTGGTCCATCCCGGACGAGCGCCCCAGGACGATCGCCTCGATCACGTCGCGCCGCTCCCCGGTCAGGCCCGCGGCGGTGTCGCCCGCGAGCCAGCGACCGACACGGTCGCCGAGGCCGGACACGCCTCCGCGCCGGCCGACGAGCCGCCACTCCTGGCCGCGGAGGACCGCGTGGATGCCCTGCCGGCGCAACCACGTCGCCTCGTCGAAGCCGTTCGAGGGCCCGGGCGGAGCCCGCAGCTCGCCGAGCAGCTCCAGCCGTGCACCCCGCGGCGGAGAGCGGCCGAGCGGAAGCTCGAGCAGGACCGGCTCGTGCGTCCGCAGCGTCCCCCAGCGGAGGACCCGCGCCCGCATCCGCTGGTCGAATGCGCCCGGCCGCGGCGGCTCCTCGACCTCGACGAGCGCTCGCTCGAACGTGCCGACTCGCGACGCCAGGACGCTGTGGTCGAGCTGCGCGAGCCGCACGGTTCCCCAGCCCCAGGCGACCGCCACGACTGCCGTCGCAGCAGCCGGCCGGCGGAGCCGAGCGTCGCCGAGACACAGGGCAAGCGCACCGAGGAGGGCGGCCGCGAGCAGGGCGGGAAACACGGGAATGCGCCCGAGGTTCGCGAGCGCGAAGCCGAGACAGAGCGCGCCGACGAAGGCGTGTGGGAGACGAATCGTCACCTCACGGGATCACCAGCCCCTTGAGCTGAGCCATGTGCGCAGGCCCGATCCCCGGCACGCCCTGGAGCTCGTCCACGGAGTGGAAGGCGCCGTGCTGTTGCCGGTAGTCGAGGATCTTCTGCGCCGTCACGGGGCCGATTCCCGGCAGCGCCTCCAGCTGCTCGAGCGTCGCCGAGTTGAGGTCGACCGGCGCGGACGGCGAGGAGCCGGCGGCGGGAGGGGTCGCCGCCGGGCCGCCTGCCGTGGCGCCGCGCCGAGGGACGACGATCTGCTCGCCGTCGGCGACCGGCGCGGCGAGATTGACGGTGTCCAGTTCGGCCTTCCCGGTCGCGCCCCCTGCCGCCGCGATCGCATCGTCGACGCGCGATCCCGCACGCAGGCGGTAGAGGCCCGGGCGCCGCACCGCGCCTGCGACGTCGATCACGAGCAGCTTCGCAGCGGCCGCCGCCGGCTTCGCCGCCGCCCGCACGGGCGTGACGACCGGCGCGGAGTCGGCGCCGCCTCCGCCGAGGTGCCGGACGAGGAGCACGAGCTGCACCGCGACCGCGACGGCGCCGCCGAAAAGCTGCCGTCGCGAGAGCGCGAGAGGCCGGACGTCCATGCCGTCCACCCTGCCGTGGAATCCGTGACGTGTCCGTCGCGACTCCCTGACCGTAGACTCGCGCCGTGGCGGACTGGGTGACGGTCTCGGCGCTCGCCTCGGCGGGCGGAACGCTGGTCCTCGCGGGCGTCACGGTCGCCTCCGTGCGCTCCGCGAATAGGGCGGCGCGGGTGGCCGAGCAATCGCTACTCGCCGGCCAGCGCCCGCTGCTCGTCGCGTCGCGGATGGAGGACCCAGCGGTCAAGGTCGGTTTCCAGGACGACGTCTGGTTCGCGGCTCCCGGCGGCCAGGGGATCGCCAGCGCAAGCGACGCCGCCGTCTATTTCGTCATCTCCGTCCGCAACGTCGGCACTGGGATCGCCGTCCTGCACGGCTGGCACCTGATCCCCGAGCTCCTGCTCGAGCGCGGCGCCCACGTCGACCCGCCTCCGCTCGAGGAGTTCACGATGCTCACGCGCGACATCTACGTGGCCAACGGCGACGTCGGCTTCTGGCAAGGGTCGTTCCGCGATCCCGCGAGCGACGGCTATCGCGAGGCCCGGCGGGCCGTCGAGGCCCCGCAGCGCATGGGTGTCGACATCCTCTACGGCGACTTCGAGGGCGGGCAGCGAATGATCAGCCGCTTCATGCTCACGCCGCGCAAGACGGAGGACGCCGTGCGCTGGTACGCCGCCGTCGGCCGCCACTGGAACGTCGACCGCCCCGACCCCCGGCAGCGCTGACGCTGCCCGGGCCAAGAGCTGCGCTCTTCGCCCGGGTTGAACGAACTCCGCCAACGGGAGAGCGCGGTCCCCCGTTGGCTCCGTGCAGTAGAGCTTTGCCTTTGGGAAGCGCGGCTCAGACCCCTTGGTTCCGTCGCAGGCGAGCATGCCTACGGCGTGCGCGCCCGCTACTGCGCGGCGGCGTAACGGGGTTACGCCGCCGCCTCGGCGCCGAGTGGGTTCGAAACGCTTCAACGACGCTGTGGTCCAGGGCCGGAGGCTAAGACACCCGCGCAGCGGTGACTTAGCCGCAGGCCGAACCCGCGCTCGCCGCCGGCCTCCGCCGCGCGCGAGCGCACGACAGAGCAGCGCCGTCCCACAGAGCAATCCAAAGCAAAACAGCACGAAGCGGGCCGGAAACCGCGCTTTCCGGCCCGCGCAGTTCCGTCATCCCCGCGCGAAGAGCGCAGCTCTTCGCGCGGAGCTAGATGACGAAGTTGACGAGCTTGCGCGGGACGACGATCGTCTTGCGGGGCTCGCCGCCGTCCAGGTAGGAGCGCACGCGCTCCGACTCGCGGGCCCGCGCCACGAGCTCGTCCTCGCTCAGCGACGCCTCCACCTCCAGCCGGTCGCGGACCTTGCCGTTCACCTGGACGACCAGCTCGAAGGTCTCGCGCACCAGCTGCGACTCGTCGGCCTCGGGCCACAGCGCCTCCCAGAGCCGCTCGTGGCCGAGCACACCCCACAGCTCCTCCGCGACGTGCGGCGCGTACGGCTGGATCACCGAGACGGCCGTCTCGGCCGCGAAGCGCGCGTCCGGCGCGTCCGGCGCCGCCGACAGCTCGTTCACGAGCTCCATCACCGCCGAGATCGGCGTGTGGAACTGGAAGCGGCGCAGGACGTCGTCCGTCACCCGGACGATCGTCTCGTTCGCCTTCCGCGCCAGGTCGCCCGTGCGCTCGCCGGGCGAGGGCGCCTGCTCGGCGACGTCGTGCACGACGCGCCAGAGCCGGCGCAGGAAACGGAGGATCCCCTCGACGCCGGCCGGCGTCCACTCCATGTCCTGGTCGGCCGGGCCCATGAAGAGGATGTACAGCCGCACCGCGTCGGCGCCGTACTCGTCGACGAACGGGTCCGGCCCCTCGACGTTCCCCCTCGTCTTCGACATCTTCGCGCCGCCGAGCTGCACCCAGCCCTGGTGAAACACGCGCGCGAACGGCTCGCGGAAGCCGACCATCCCCCAGTCGTTCATCGCCTTGACGAAGAAGCGCGAGTAGAGCAGGTGCCCGGTCGCGTGGTCGATACCGCCGATGTACTGCGAGACCGGCAGCCAGTAGTCGACGACGAAGCGGTCGAACGGCGCCTCGTGGTTGTGCGAGTCGATGTAGCGCAGGAAGTACCAGGACGAGTCGACGAACGTGTCCATGGTGTCGGGGTCGCGCCGCGCCGGCCCGCCGCACTGCGGGCACCCGACGTTCATGTACTCCTCGTTCTGAGCCAGCGGCGGCTTGCCCTTCGGGGCGTAGTCCTCGATGTCGGGCAGGATCACCGGCAGCTGGTCCTCGGGCACCGGCACGACGCCGCAGCGCTCGCAGTGGATGAACGGGATCGGGCAGCCCCAGTAGCGCTGGCGGGACACACTCCAGTCGCGCAGGCGGTAGGAGACGGTCGCGCGGCCGCGGCCGTCCTCGGCGAGCGCGGCGACGATCGCGCGCGCTCCCTCCTCGGCCGGCAGGCCGTCGAAGGGGCCGGAGTTGACGAGCTTCCCGTCCTCGTCGATCACAAGCTTGACCGGCAGGACGAACGTCTCGGCGAACTCCGCGTCGCGCTCGTCGTGCGCCGGCACCGCCATGATCGCGCCCGTCCCGTAGTCCATCAGGACGTAGTCGGCGACCCAGATCGGCAGGCGCTCGTCGTTGACGGGGTTGGCCGCGTGGAGGCCGGTGAAGACGCCGGTCTTCTGCGTCGCCGCGGCGCGCTCCTCGACCGGGCGGGCGCCGGCGTGGCGGGCGTACTCCTTCGCCTCCTCGCTCGCGTGCGCCTCGACGAACGGGTGCTCCGGCGCGACGACGAAGAAGGTCGCCCCGAACAGCGTGTCCGGACGCGTCGTGAAAACGGGGAGGTCGTCTCCCGTCTCCTCGACGCGGAACAGGATCTCGGCGCCCTCCGAGCGGCCGATCCAGTTGCGCTGGATCGCCTTCGTCTTGGCCGGCCAGTCGCCGCCCGGGTACTCGAGCAACTCGTCGGCGTAGGTCGTCGTGCGCATGTACCACTGGGTCATGTTCCGCAGCTCGACCTCGGCGTTGCAGCGCTCGCAGCGGCCGTCGACGACGTACTCGTTGGCGATCACCGTCTGGTCGTTGGGACACCAGTTGACCGGCCCCTCCTTGCGATAGCAGAGGTCGTGCGCGACGAACTGCTGGAAGAGCCACTGCGTCCAGCGGTAGAAGGTCGGCTGGTGCGCGGCGACCTCGCGGTCCCAGTCGATCGCCCAGCCCAGGCGCTTCATCTGGCCGCGCATCGTCTCGATGTTGCGCTCGATCGTCACGCGGGGATGCAGGCCCTCGCGGATCGCCGCGTTCTCGGCCGGCAGCCCGAACGCGTCCCAGCCCATCGGGCGCACGACGTGCCAGCCGCTGCGGCGCCGCACGTGCGTCTGGACGTCGCCCATCGTGTAGTTGAGGACGTGCCCCATGTGGAGGCTCGGCCCGGACGGGTACGGCAGCATCTCGAGCTGGTACCAGTGGTTCTCGGCCGCGGGCTCTCCCGGCACCGGGTTGTCGACGTGGAACGCCCCCGCGTCCTCCCAGACGCGCTGCCACTTCGCCTCGATCTCGTGCGGCTCGTATCTCGGTGTCATCGAAAACGTCCCCCGGGGCGCCGAAGGCGTCCCGGTCTTCCGGCCGGGCGTCCTCGGCAAAGCCCAGGACAACCG
>JBJMKE010000065.1:0-23175 GCA_045806005.1 Gaiellaceae bacterium | reverse complement strand
ACACACTATCCCAAAACGACAATATTCCCAACAACACCAGCGATCTCGCCGAGCGGGGCGTCGAGCGTCTCATGGTCGAGGGCGGCGGGACAGTCCACACCCAGTTCCTCACCGACGACATCGTGGACGAGCTGCAGCTGACCGTCGCCCCCGTCTTCGTCGGCGACTCCGAGGCTCCCCGCTTCGTGCGCGACGGCGTGTTCCCCTGGAACCCGGCCAAGCGGGCGGAGCTCGTCGACGTCCGCAAGCTCGGCGACGTCGTCCTCCTGCGTTATGCCCTCTCGTCCCGGTTCGAGGACGCATGACCGCGCGGCTGCCCGTCGCGACGATCCGCACGCAGGTCGAGCTCCCGCTGCGGTTCGCGGGCGGATACGTGGCGGACGCGCGGGTGTTCAGCTTCGACGGGCTCGTCGACGACGGGGAGCACCTGGCCTTCGCGCTGGGCGATCGCACCGCCCCGGTCCCAGCGGACGGGAACCGCGTGCCGCTGATCCGCCCTCACAGCGAGTGCCTCACCGGCGACGTGTTCGGCAGCACGCGGTGCGACTGCGGCCCTCAGCTGCGCGAGGCGGTCGAGCGCATCGCCGCCGCCGGCGGCTACCTGCTCTACCTGCGGCAGGAGGGCCGCGGCATCGGGCTCTACTCGAAGCTCGACGCCTACGCGCTCCAGGACGCTGGCGCCGACACGTACGAGGCGAACCTCGCGCTGGGTCACGCCGAGGACGAGCGGCGCTACCTGGCGGCTGCGCAGATGCTGCATGCCCTGGGCGCCTCCAGAGTCGCCTTGCTCAGCAACAACCCCGACAAGGCGCACCAGCTTCGCTCCTGCGGCGTGACGGTCATGGAGCAACTGCCGACCGGCGTCTACGTCTCCGACGCGAATCAGCGCTATCTGGAGACGAAGGCGTGCCGCGGCCGGCACACGCTCGACCTGCCGGGCCGGCTCGGCTCGGCTAGCGGTCGAACGCGTTGAAGAAGCGGTTCCGGAAGGCGCTCATGGGCCAGACCGGCGCCGTCGACGCGGGGAGCATCCCGTTCGTCCAACCCCAGCCGGAGAGCTTGCGGAGCACGTTCGGATCGTGGGCGACGATCGTGGTCGGCACCACGTGATTCGCCTGCTCGACGACCCTCGACGGCTGGTGGTCGCCCAGGACGATGAGCACCGTGTTCCGAGTGCCGTACCTGGCAACGAACGAGTACAGGGCGCGTAGCGCGTACTTGATCGACTCGGCATATCCCTGCTGGGTGTCGGTCAGGCCGGCCCGGTCGATGGGGAGCCGGTCGAAGATCGACCCGTTGCCGAGCCGGCGCCAGGGGATCAGCGGCGGAATGCGCGTCCAGGGCTCGTGGCTCGAGGTGAGGTCGATCTCCGAGAAGACCGGAGGGCGCCGGGGCTTCCCCAGCTCGAGCTTCTGCAGTGCCTGCAGGGCGTACTGGTCCGGCATGGTGGAGAAGCCGAACTTCGGGCCGCGGTAGGCGAGGTTCGTGCGCTCGTAGAGCTTGTCGTAGCCGTAGAACGTGTGCCCCTCCGGCCAGGCTCCGTGGGTGGCCGGCACGTCGGCCACCGTCCTCCATCCCGCCCGCCGGAACGCCGCGGTGAGCGACAGGCGCTTGCTGGCCATCACCGAGGAGTAGCGCGCCGGGCTGTCCACCCAGACCCCCGTCTGCAGCGTGGCGTGTGCAAGCCAGCTTCCTCCGCCGTACGTCGACGAGGTGAGCCAGCCGCTCCGCGAGGAGAAGCCATCGACTTGGAGCTGCTCGCTCCCAGCGCCGACGACGGCATCGACGCCCGGCGAGAAAGACGTCCCCTGCACCGCCATCTGGCCGTAGCTCTCGACGAACACGAGCAGGACGTCCTTGCCGCGCAAGCCTCGCAGGAGCCGGCTCGGCGGGACACTCAGATACGGGTCCCGGCGCGCGACGAGCAGCTTGAACCGCGCCTGGTCGCGAAGGTCCGCCCGCACGGCGTGCACCTCCTTGACGGCGAGGTGGACGGCGCTCGTGGACGCGACCCCGGCGCCGGAGACCTGCGCTCCGAACACCCAGCAGAGCGCCCAAACGACGGTGAGCACCGCGACCACCCGGAGCGTGCGCCCGCGGTGACGACCCGCCGCCCGCGAGAGCTGACCCACGGCGAGCGCCGGGACGAGGAGCGCCGCAGCCCCGACCAGGACGGCCGCGGCGACCGCGAGATCCGCATCCCGCCTGCCGAAGGTGTCTCGCACCGTCCCGGCGCCGATCGACAGATAGCTCCAGTCCTCGACCGGGTTGAACTGCCTGTCGAAGGCGACGAAGAAGCCGAGGTCGAAGACCTTGACGAGCACCAGCACGCCGAGCAGCGGCCCGAGCACCCACGAGACGGCCAGACCCGCCCGCCCGGGCAAGGCGACCGCCAGGACGACGAGGACGAGCCCCTCGAGCGGGAGCCGCACGAAGGCGCCCGGAGTGAGCTGCCAGGGCCGGATCGGCGCCACCAGCGCGAACCAGACGACGGCCAGGGCGAGCAGCGTCAGCGCTGCGGTCACGGCCGGGTGCGGGGCCGCGGCGGGACGAGCGGGCGCGTCCCGCCGGTGGAGCCACAGCCACCAGACGTCGCGGCCGAACGACTCGGCGAGCAGCGCGAGGGCGACGGCCAGGAGGATCCGGCTCACCGTTGTCGACACGACTCCCGAGGCGGCGATCACCAGCGCGACTCCCTGGGCCGCCGCGACCGTCTTGCGCCAGTCGCGCCGAGGCAGCGGCGCCCGCAGCCACGGGAGCGCCCAGCCCGCCGCGAAGAACGCATAACGCGCGAGCCCGATCGCCAGCACCCAGCCGCCGACCGACGGGGCGACCTCGATGCTGAGCACGAGGATCAGGAACGCGTCGACCTCGCCGTCCAGCCTCGCGCCGAGCGCCGACTCGGTCCCAGTGCGCCGCGCGAGCCAGCCGTCGACGAAGTCGAGCGCGAGCGCGACGGACGCGAGCGTCACCAGGGTGGCGGTCGCCACGGGGCGCTCGAAGGAAGCCGCGGTCAGCGCGGCGACGCCCACCGCAAGCGTCGCGCGCGTCAGCGTGACCCAGCTGGCCCAGCCGAGACCCGCCGACGGATCGCGCCAGAGAGCGCGCGCGAGCCCCAGGTTCAGCGCCAGCCCGCCGGCGAGACCGACGAACCAACCGGCGCCGCCGATTCCGACGGTTCGCGCAAGCACTGCCAGGAGCAAGACGGTGCCCACGAGGCCGGCCAGCGGACCGACCTGTTTGCCGAGATCGACCGGCCGGCCGCGGCCCGCCCGCAGCGTTGCTCCCCGCTCGAGCATTCGAGGGAGATTACGGTGCCCCGCATGCGTCGGTTTGCCGCCGGGGCCCTGGAACGAGCCCAACGGGCGGCTTTCGGGCCCGCCGAGTACGCCGAGCAGGAGAGCTTCCTGCGCGCATCGGAGATCCGGGTGCTCGCGGAACGCGCGGGCATCGGTCCCGGCGTCTCCGTGCTCGACCTCTGTTGCGGAGTCGCCGGCCCCGGACGGCTTCTCACGCGAGAACTCGGGTGTGACTACGTCGGCGTGGACGCGAGCGAGGACGCGATCGCCGTCGCCCGCGAGCGGGCCGGCGACCTGCCCTGCCGCTTCGTGGTCGGGGAGATACCGCCGCTCCCCCAGGGCACGTTCGACGTGGTGCTGCTGCTCGAGACGCTCCTCGTCTTCCGCGACAAGGAGCCGCTGCTGTGTGAGGTCGCCCGCGCGCTCCCGGCCGGTGGACGGTTCGCCTTCACGCTGGAGGAGGGCGTTCCGCTGACCGAGCCGGAACGGGCGCAGATGCCCGCCGCCGACACGGTCTGGCTCACGCCGCTCGACGAGCTGCACGCGCTCCTCTCCCGGGTCGGTCTGACGGTTCGCTGGGAAGAGGACTGGAGCGCGTCGCACCGTGCCGTCGTCGAGTCGCTGTCCGACGCGTACGCCGCCGACTCGGCGGCGATCGCCTCGCGGATCGGACGTGGGAGGCTGGACGCGCTCCTCGCGGCCCATCGCCTGTGGAGCGAATGGCTCGCGACGGGCCGCGTCCGCAAGCTCGCGCTCGTGGCGGAGCGGACGCCGGAGAGCTGAAGCGCCGAGAAGCCGCGCGAGCCGCGCGGCCTCTCGGCGGGGGACGTTCCGTCGACTCAGTCGTTGCCGTGGTCGTCGCCGGCGTCGTGCCCGGCTGCGTCGTCCGCGCCTGATCCGGCCTGCGACGCCGTGCCGGTGGCTCCGGCCCTTGGGGCCGCGCCGGAGGCGGTGCACGTCTCGCCCGACCGGGTTGCGCGAGCGACGATGCTGCTGCCCGGCTTCGCCGCGAGCACGCGACGGATCTCGAACGAGCCGCTGGGAGCATGCGTGGTGGCCCTGAACGAGGCGATACGGTGGCCGTTCCGGCGCAGCGTGACATTCCAGGGTACGCCGTTCCGGTTCTGGTCGACCTCGAACTCGACCTCGATGCCGCGGTCCTCGCGGGACAGCTTCAGCTTGCTCGTCGACTCCTGCGTGCAGACGCCGCGGACGACGCGATGGGGGCCGCTCTTCGCGAGTGCGGCGGGAACCGCGAGCAGCGCCACCGCGAAGAGAGAGAGCGTGAGGGGGATGAGAGAGCGGGACATGTCGATCCTTTCGTCGGTCTCGGGAACGGGAGCAGCGTCGCGATCTCCCGGTCCGAGCCGCAATGGGACATTGGTCCGAGTGACGCCCGGGTCGCCTCCCGAGGGGCGATCATGAGACGGATGGCTCCCGCCGCACCCGATCCCGTCGCCGGGCCGACGTACCGGTCGGTGATCGTCCGCTTCGCGGTGGGGACGCTCGTGGCCATTGCGATCGCCCTCGTGGGGGGCTACTTCGCGCTGCGCGCAGTGGCGATCGACGAGGCGAAGCGCCAGACGCGCACCCGCGTGCAAGAGGAGGCGCGGCTCGTCGAGGCGATCGTCGGCGACGGGCTGTTGCGGGGCCACGCGAAGGCCGTCAGGGCCGTCGACGACGTCGTGCTCGGCCGCGTCCTCAGCAACTCGATCGTGCGCGTGAAGATCTGGTCTCCCGCGGGCAGGGTCCTCTACTCCGACGACCCTCGGGAGATCGGCGGCCGCTACGCGCTGGACGCCGAGCAGCACCGGCTGCTCCGGAACGGCGGCGCGGAGGTCGAGGTCACCGACCTGAGCCGCCCCGAGAACGCGCTCGACCGCCGGCAGGGACGGCTGCTCGAGGCGTACACCCGCATCCGGACACCTTCGGGCACCCCGTTGCTGTTCGAGATCTACCAGCGCTTCGGCTCTGTCACGGCCGAGGCCCGCAGGCTCCTGACGGCCCTGGCGCCGCCGCTGCTCGGAGCGATCGGCCTCATCCTCCTCATCCAGGTCCCGCTCCTGTGGTCGCTGATGCGCCGGCTGCAACTGAGCCATGAACAGCGCGAGGGACTGCTGGCGAACGCAGTCACGTCGTCGCGGAGGGAACGGCGGCGAGTCGCGTCGTACCTCCACGACGGGCCCGTGCAGGAGCTGGCCGGGCTCGCGTTCTCGCTGGCACCCGTGGCCGACGGCGCCGAGACGCGGGGAGAACACCGTGACGCCGCGGTCATGCGCAAGGTGATCGGCCGCCTGCGCGCGACGGTTCGCGACCTCCGCGCGCTGCTCGTCGACCTGCACCCGCCGACCCTCGCGAACGCCGGGCTCGAGGCCGCTCTCGGCGATCTCGCCAGCCCGCTCTCGGCGCGGGGGACGAAGGTCGACCTGCGCGTGGAGGGCGACGAGCGCCTCGATCCCGACACGCAGGCGCTCGTCTATCGCGTCGCCCAGGAGGCGGTACGCAACGTGATCGCCTACGCCGACGCGTCCGCCGTCTCGATCGAGGTCGACGTCGGGGACTCGACGGCGCGCCTCCTCGTCAGGGACGACGGCCGCGGCTTCGGGCCGGAGACGCGACACCGGCGCCGACAGGAGGGACACCTCGGCCTCTCGCTCGTCGAAGAGCTCGCCCAGCAGGCGGGCGGCGGCATGACGGTCGACTCCGGAGAAGGCGCCGGCACCTGCGTGCGGCTGGAAGTGCCGCTCCGGTGATCCGCGTCCTCATCGCCGACGACCACGGCGTCGTGCGCGACGGGCTCGCGGGAGTGATCTCCGCCCAGCCGGACCTCGAGGTGGTCGGCACGGCCGAGAACGGCGCCGAGGCCGTCGAGGCCTGCCGCAGCTTCGAGCCCGACGTCGTCCTGATGGATCTCGAGATGCCGGTCCTCGACGGGATCGAGGCGACACGCCTCATCCGGGAAGAGCGCCCCGGGACCGCGGTGCTCGTGCTCACGTCGTTCGCGGACGCGCGCCGGATCACTGCCGCGCTCGGCGCCGGCGCGTCCGGCTACCTCCTCAAGGACGCCTCTGCCGAGGACGTCGTCCGCGGCATCCGCGCCGCGGCGGAAGGCGGAGCGCCGCTCGACCCGCAGGCGGCGCGGCTCCTGCTCGACGCGAGGGAGGCACCCGACCCGCTCGAGGGGATCTCGCCACGCGAGCGGGAGGTGTTCGCGCTGCTGCTCGACGGGCTCCCCAACAAGCTGATCGCGCAGCGTCTCGGCATCAGCGAGAAGACGGTGAAGACGCACCTGACGAACATCTTCCGGCGGATCGACGTGACCGACCGGCTGCAGGCCGTGCTCTGGGCCGAGCGACAAGGCCTCCGCGACGACCTCTCGACCTGACTGCGACCAATGTCCCATTGCGCCTCCCGGCGAGCCCACCGCACACTGCGCAGCGTGACCCGTCTCGTTCTCCTGGCCCTGCTGCTGCTCGCCTTCTCGGCCGGAGCCGCGCAGGCGCGCGGCGACCACGGCGGAGGCGGCGACGGCGAGGTGCGCGTCGCCGGAACCTGTGGCCGCGGCGCCGCCTCGTCGCTTCGCTTGCGCGCGCACGACGGCGGGATCGAGGTTCGCTTCCGGCTCTGGCAGACGCGCGGCCGCGGAGTCTGGCGGATCGCGATCGTCCACGAGCACCGCGTCTCGGCGCGGGCGACGAGGCGGACGACCCGCAGCGACGCCTCATTCGAGCTGCGGCGGACGCTGCCGGACCTCCGGGGCAGCGACGCGGTGATCGTCAACGCCTGGGGCCCGAAGGGCCTCGGCTGCCGTGCGGCAGCGACAATGCCCGGGTGATGAGCGACGAGTTCGTCCTCGGCACTCCGGTCGTGCGGGCCTTCATCGAGGACGTCCGGGCCGCGATCGGCGCCGCTGAGTCGCCCGAGCAGGCCTGCGAGGCCCTCCGGCCCCGTTTCGCACGGCTGCTGGCCGACCCCGACTGGCTGCCGGCCGAGTACCAGGCCGCCGCGCCCGCGAGCGGGATGGGGGGCGGCATCGGCCAGTGGCTCCTCTACCGGGCCGACGGCGGCGCGCTCTCGCTCTTCTCGCTCGTGGTCCCGTCCGGCTCGGCGACACCGATCCACGACCACCTAGCCTGGGGGCTGGTCGGCCTCTATCGCGGCGAGCAGGACGAGGAGATCTACGCAGCGCGAGACGGGTCGCTCGAGCTCGTCGAGCGCCGCTCCCTCGTCCCGGGCGACTTCTACGCCCTGATCCCGCCGCGCGACGACATCCACCGCGTGCGCACGAAATCCGCCGAGACCTCCGTCTCCATACACCTCCTGACGAACGACACGGGCTGCGTCTGGCGGCACTCGTTCGACCCCGAGTCGGGCGAGGCGAGCCCGTTCCGTTCCGGCTACGTCAACGTGCCGTGCGAGGACGCCGAGGCCGCGGTCGAGTCCACCTCGTGAGCCGGCTCGAGGACAAGCGCGCGCACCTGATCCGGACGTACCGCAAGAAGGCGCGGCACTACGACGTCACCTCCAGGCTCTACCCCGCGCCCGGCTACCCCCAGCGATCGCAGCGCCTCCGAGCCGTGCAGGCACTCCGGCTACGGCCGGGCGACACCGTGGTCGACGTCGCCTGTGGCACCGGCCTGAACTTCCCGCTGCTCCAGGAGGCGATCGGGCCCGAGGGCCGGGTCGTGGGCGTCGACCTGACCGATGCGATGCTCGCGCAAGCCGAGCGCCGGGTCGAGGCCAACAGCTGGGGCAACGTCGAGCTCGTACAGTCGGACGCGGCCGAGTTCGAGTTCCCGGCCGGGGTCGACGCGATCCTGTCCACGTACGCCCTGACGCAGGTGCCCGAGTGCGGAGAGGTCATCGCCGGCGGCGCCGCGGCCCTGGCCGCAGGCGGGCGCTGGGTCGTGCTCGATCTCAAGGCTCCCGACGCCGCGCCTCGGTGGCTGACGCAGCTGGGCGTCGCGGTCGCGCGGCCCTTCGCCTCGATCGACGAGTGGCTGGCCCGCCGTCCGTGGGAGGCGATCCGGGCAGCGATGGAGGAAGATCTGGCCGAGCTCTCCTGGACCGAGTTGTGCTTCGGCACCGCCTTCCTCGCTGCCGGGTCGCGCTAGCCGTGGGGGAACAGCCGCGCCTCGGCCGCGATGTACGCGGCGGGGTCGCGGACCACGCGTGCGGCGGGATGCTGCGCCTCGAGGTCGAGGAGCTTCAGCGAGTCGGCAGCCACGGGTAGCTCCTCGTAGACCGCGAACCGGAGCGTGACGCCCCCGCCGTTCCCGGTCGTCGTCCACTCGATTGGGTCGTAGGTCGTCGCGTCGACGACGTAGACCTGCTTCCCGTCGAGCGACTCGAGCCGGATCGCATCGCGGCCGTCGACCTGCACGTGACCGCTGTCCCGGACCCGCCCGGACCGGAGCAGGGCGAGGATCTCCGCGCGGAACTGCTCGGGGAGCACGCCGGAGCTCTCTCCCTCTTCGTGGGCGAGCTGCTGGCGCAGCTTCCTGGCCCCCTGCTCGGTCGCGATGACCTTCACGGGACCGCTGCTTCTCCGGACGAGGTACGCCGCACCGGCCCGGGAGCTGCCGGTGAGCCTGGCGAGCTCGCTCCTGGAGACGATCTCGATTCGCGGCAGCCGCGCCGCGCGGAGCTGCTCGCCGGTCGCGACGTAGATGGTGTCCCTGCCCGCGTCGTAGAGCTTGTTCGTGTCGCCGCGCGTCAGCGACTCCGCGCGGATCCCGTCGGAGCCGTCGACCGCGATCTGGCGCCGCGTGAACGGAGCCGCCCGGAGCTGCCAAGTCTCGTCGCCCCACGTCGTGCTCGTCCCGTCCCCGTTCTGCTGCCGGGCGGCGAACCGGTAGTGGAGGATCGAATCGCCCGAGGGGTCGAGCGCCGCGGCGGCCCGCTGGACCACCGACGGCCCGCCGGTCGGCAGCGCGCTCAGGACTCCGAGCGCAACGGCCGCGGCGACGGCCAGCAGGGCGGCGCCGCGAACGGCCCGCCGCCGCCTGCGTCGGGCGCCCAGGTCGCGGCGGACGGCGTTCTCCAACTCGGCGGCGAAGCGCTCCAGGGTCGGGGTCAGACCGGTCATGTGTCCTCCTTCAGGGGCAGGGCGGAGAGGCGCCGGAGCGCACGCGAGACGCGCAGCCGCGCGGCCGCGGGCCGGACGCCCAGCCGGGCGGCGACGTCCGTGTACGGCAGCTCGTCGACGACGCGAAGCTCGAGCGCCTCGCGCTCGTGCTCCGGCAACGCCTCGAGAGCGCCCGCGAGAGCGACGCGGGGCGAAAGCCGATCCTCGACGGCGGCGTAGCCGTCCTCCGACGCGAGGTCGGACGGGAGCCCGAGCCGGCGGCGCGCCCGCGTCTCCACCGCGTTCCGGCGGGCGGACTCGCGAGCGACGTTGCGAGCGATACCGAGCAGCCACGGCAGGGCCGAGCCGTCGGCCTCGTCCCGGAAGCTGCGGCGGGAGAGCCACGCCTGGGCGAACGCCTCCGCGGTCAGGTCGGCCGCCGCCCATGCGAGCCGGCGGCGGAACCAGCCGTGCACCGTCAGGACATGCCGACGGTAGAGCTCGCCGAACGCGGCAGCCTCCGAATCCGCTGCATGGAGCAGCTCGGCGTCGGTCGCGTCCGTCACGGGTCTCACACCAGGTAATGGAGGAACGCCGACGAGTTGTATCCGTCCGGCGTGTCTCGCGTAGGATCGCGCCGTGAGTTTCGACGACTGGGCCCTGGCCTTGCATGTCCTGAGCGCGTTCGCCTACGTCGGCGGCATGGTGCTCTTCTGGATCCTGATCGTGGCGGTGCGCAGGGTGGCGACCCCGCTGGAGACGATCCGGATGGAGCCGATCGTCAAGGTCGGCAACGTGGCCGTCGGCCTCGGCGCGGTCGGGACGATCGTGATCGGGATCTGGCTCGCCTTTCGGCTCGACAGCTACGCGATCTGGGACGGCTGGATCATCGCGGCACTCGTCCTCTGGGTCGTGGCGGGCGGCCTCGGCCAGCGCACCGGCGTCGCCTACATGCAGGGCATGAACAAGGCCAAGGCGCTCGATGCGGCCGGAGAGACCGGACCGAACGAGGAGCTCCTCGCGCTCAACCGCACGTCCACCGGCGTGCTCCTGCACTCGCTCGGCTCCCTGGCGGTCCTGCTCATCCTCCTCGACATGATCTTCAAGCCGTGGTCATGACGCTCATCGCCGTGACTCGGCCGGATAGCTGGGACTTCCCGCTCTTCGTGCACGTCCTCGGGGCGATGATCCTCGTCGGCGGCCTCCTCACCGGGGCGAGCTCGCTCGCCCTCGCGCGCGGCGACGTCAAGTTCCTGCGCCTCGGCTACTGGTCGCTCCTCGCCGTTGCGCTACCGGGCTGGCTACTGATGCGGGTGGGCGCCCAGTGGATTGCCTCGCGGGAGGGCTGGACGAAGAGCGGCGTTCCGACCCCGACCTGGCTCGACATCGGGTTCCTCCTCGCGGACATCGGCGGCCTCATCCTCCTCGTGTCGCTGGTCACCGGCGGAATCGGAGTCCGCCGGCTGCGCGCGGGCAAGGGCGCGGGTCTGCTCAGGGCCACGCTCGTGCTCTCGATCGCCCTCCTCGCTGCCTACGTGGTCGCGGTCTGGGCGATGTCGGGCAAGCCGAGCTGATCCTTCTGTAGCCGCCACTGGCACACTCTTCGAGGTGGCAACGGGTCCGGGGTCGCGCCTTCTGCTTGCAGCCGTGCTCGCGGCGGCGCTGGTGGGGGCTGCGGCGGGCGCGTCCACGGCGTCGCGCCCGCCTTCGGCGTACGCCGGCCTGGGAACCTGGCTCGACATCTACGCCACGCCTTCCTGGGCCAACCCGGAGCGGGAGATCGCGGCGATGGACAGGGTCGGCGTCCGGACGCTCTACCTCCAGACCGGCAACTACGAGCAGCGAGTCGACCTGGTGCGGCCGCGCGCGCTGGGGCGGTTCGTCGACGCCGCGCACGCGGCCGGGATGCGCGTCGTCGCCTGGTACCTGCCCTCGTTCGCGTACCCGACGCAGGACGTGCGGCGCGCGCTCGCCGCGATCCGCTTCCGCAGCGCGAAGGGCGAGCGCTTCGACTCGTTCGCGCTCGACATCGAGGCGAGCTTCGTCAAGCCCGTCTCGCTGCGGAACCGGCACCTGCTGAGCCTGTCGGCCCGGCTGCGGGCGGCCGCCGGCCGGCGTTACGCGCTGGGCGCGATCATCCCCTCCGCGGTCGGGATGCGCAGGCACCCCCGCTACTGGCCGGGCTTCCCGTACCGGGGCCTCGACCGTTACTACGACGTCTTCCTGCCGATGGCCTACGCCACCAACGCCCATGTGCGCGGCGTCAGGGCCACGTTCGCCTACAACGCCGCCGACATCGCCGCGATCCGCGCCCACACGCGCGACCCGCGCGTCCCGATCCACCTGATCGGCGGGCTGAGCAACGCGATGGGCGCCGGGGAGACCGCCGGATTCATGAGTGCGGTCGCCGCCTGCGCCCCGCTGGGCTACAGCCTGTACGCGTTCCCCGGCACCAGCCGGGCGGCCTGGACGGCGCTGAGCGCTCCACCGGCCGCGGCTCGCCGGGCCTGCAGCTAGCCGGCGTGGAGGCTCTCCGTCCTCCGGTCAAGCTGCTCCCGGGGGAGCGGCTCGAGTCCGTCGAGGAGCTCGACCTCCGGGATCCCGAGACGATGCCGGACGCGCTCGAGGAGCTCTGCAAGCTGACCGGCGTCGAGCGGCCCGAGGAGATCGGGCAGAACGGGCCGGCGGTCGGCGCCCGGGTGACCGAGCAGAACGCCGGCGAGTCGGCGCTCCGGCTGTTCGAGGTCGTCTTCGGACGCGACTCGCTGACCGTGGCGCTCGTGGTCGCCGACCTCTTTCCGCGCCTGCTGGAGGCAACGGTGCTCTATCTCGCCGGCATCCAGGGCCGCCGGTTCGACGCGCTGCGGGAGGAGGAGCCGGGACGGGTCGTCCACGAGGTGCGCGACGTGGAGACGGACGGCGTGTGGGGGTTTCCCTATTACGGGGCGGTCGACTCCACGGCCCTCTTCGTCCGCGCCGCGGTGCGCGCGACCGAGCGCCGGCCGGAGTTCGCGGCCGAGCGCGTTTCCGGCCGGGAGACGAGCGTCGGCGACGCGCTCGGCGCCGCCGTCAGCTGGCTCCTGCGTCGCCTCGCGGAGGACGATCTCGGGCTCCTGAGCCACCATCGCGCGAACCCGCACGGGCTCGAGAACCAGGTCTGGAAGGACAGCTGGGACAGCATGGCGCACGCGGACGGCACGATCTGCAACCACGCCGCGCCGGTCGCCTCGGTCGAGGCGCAGGCGCTGGCCTACGACGCGCTCGTCGAGGCGGCGGCGCGGCATCCGAGCCCCGCGACCTTGCTCGAGGCCGCGCGCAGGCTCGAGCGGGCGGTCGAGGAGCACCTGTGGGTCGACGACCCCGAAGGCGGCTTCTACGCGATCGGAGTCGACCGCGACCCGGGCTCCGGCGCGCCGCGGCCGCTGGAGACGCGCGCCTCGAACATGGGCTGGCTGCTCGACTCGCGGCTGCTCGATCCCCCCGAGCACGCTGCGCGACGGAAGCGCCTCGTCGACCTCCTCCTCTCCGGCGAGTTCCTCGCCGACGGCGGGATCCGCACGCTCTCGGCGCGCGAGGCCCGCTTCCGCCCGCGCGCGTACCACAACGGCAACGTGTGGGCCCACGACAACTACGTGATCTCGCTCGGCCTGGCCCGTCACGGCTTTCGCGACGAGGCGCAGGAATTGCAGCGACGCCTCGCCGCCTCCTGCCGGGCGACGCACCGCTTCCCCGAGTTCGTCGCCGGGGGAGAGCCGGGATCGGACCTGATCGCGAAGCGGATCGTGGACGTGTTCGACAGCCGCAACGACCGCGTGAACCGGGTCGAGCAGCCGCCCCAGGAGATCCAGGGCTGGACGGTCGCGGCGATGGTTGCGATCGAGAGCAGCACATAGCGCCTTCGGACTCGGCGGGTTAGCGATCCGGGCCGCCGGGAACGCCGCCGGGATGCTTCTACTCCTGCTTCTGCTCGCGGCGCTCGTCGTCCTGGGGGTCGTCCTCGCGGTGGTGGTGATCAAGTGGCTGTTCATCCTGGCCGTGGTCGCCGCCCTGATCTGGGTGATCGCCTTCTTCGCGCGTGGCATCTTCGGCCGCGCCTAGCGCGGCGCCGTCTCGACGGCATCGACCGCGCCGTTCCACACGAGGACGCCACGCGCGGGCGGCTGCGGTGCGATCTGCTTGGCCACGTGCTCCGCGTCGCGGCCGGCGCCGCCGATGAACATCGAGGCGAACGAGTGCAGGAACGGCAGGCCGACGAAGTACAGCCCCGGCATCGTGCTCGCACCGCGGTACTGCACCGGATAGCCGTCCTCGCCGATCTCCAGCGGCAGTCGGATCCAGCCGAACTCGGGGCGGAAGCCGGTGCACCAGACGACGTTCCTCACGTCGAGGACACCCCCGCCGTCGAGCACCGGCCGGCCGGCCTGGACGCCCACTGTCCGCTCGAGCACGCGCTTCACTCCCGCCGCGCGCAGGTCCGACCGCCGGTAGCGGAGGAGCGGCGCGCCGCCGTGCCGGACCTCCGTCCGCATCTTCCGGCCGGGCGGCGTGTCGGCGGTCAGGATGTGCGTTCCGGCGAAGAAGAGAGCGCGGAAGATCATGCGGCCGCGCCTGCTCTCGATCGACGCCGGCAGCTGGCCGGTGTCGCGTCCCGAGAGCACGACCTCGTGTCGAGCGGCCGCCTCGTGGGCGATGTCCGCGCCCGAATGGCTGGCTCCGACGACGAGCACCGGACCGTCCTGGAGCTGCGCGAGGTTCCGGTACGCGCTCGAGTGGAGCTGCGTGATGGTGGGGCTCAGCTCGTCTGAGAGCTCCGGGATGTACGGCTTCTCGAAGACGCCCGACGCGACGACGACCGTGTCCGCCTCGATCCGGGCTTCGCCGCTGTGCGCGACGAAGCGGCCGTCCTCCTGGGTCAGCGTCTCGACCCCGGTGCCGAGCCGCACGGGCAGCTCGAAGCGCGCTGCGTAGGTCTCGAGATAGTCCGCCATCTCGTCCTTGGTCGGGTACGCGGTCCGGCCGGCCGGGAACGGCATCCCCGGCAGCCCGTCGCGGCTCGCGGGCGAGTAGAGCTTCAGCGAGTCCCAGCGCGAGCGCCAGCTGTCGCCGATCCTCTGGTTCCGGTCGACGAGCAGGACCTGCCGGCCGCGGCGCTGCAAGTGATATCCGAGCGCGAGCCCGGCCTGTCCCGCGCCGACGACCAGGACATCGGTGTGTTCCGTGGCCTTCATCGTCCGCCTCCTTCGATTCGCTTTCGACCCGGCAGACGCTAGGAGGGAGCCAGTCGGCGCGCATCGCCCGAATCCACCAACTTTCGTCGCAGCGCGGCGTGGTGATTTCTGACCAGAGAGGTCAGACGAGCTCGTGCTCGAAGGCGAACGCGGTCGCGGCCGCGCGCGAGGAGACGCGGAGCTTGCCGAAGATGTTCTGGACGTGCCGGGCGACCGTGTGCTCGCTGATCACGAGCTCCGCCGCGATCTCGCGATTGCTCCTGCCCGCCGCAACCAGGCGGAGCACCTCGAGCTCGCGCGGCGATAGCCCGTGCTCCGAGCTGTCTCGCCCACGTCCCAGCAGCTGCTCGGCGCGGGCGGCATCCGGACGGGCGCCGAGTCGGACGAAGTCGGCCAACGCTGCCTCGAGCTCGAGCAGGCAGGCATCGATGTCGTCCAGGGCGCGGCAGGCCTCGCCGACGAGCACGCGTGTCCGTGCCACCTCATACGGAGCCTCGAGCGACCGCCATGCTTCGAGCGCGCGGCGCAGGGGCTCGAGCGCTCGGTGCGGGTCGCCGGCGGCGAGCTCGACGGCGCCGCGCTCGTACGCGGCGATGGCATCGAGCATCGCGCTCGAGTACTTCCCGGCCACTGCCTCGAGCTCGTCGCACGCAGTGCGCGCGTCTTCCGGCGCCCCGACCGAGAGCATGATCTCGACGCACGCCGGCAGCAGCCCGGCGCGGCGCAGTGGATCGGCGCTCTCTGCCGTTGCGCGCCGGATCGCCGACGCAGCCGCGTCGAGCCGCCCTTGAGCCAACCGCAGCTGCGCAAGCCCGGGCTGCGGCTCCCACCCTGCTCGGCTCGCAGCGCGATACGCCTCCTCCGCCCCGCCCAGATCTCCTTGGAGGCGGAGGAGCTCGGCCTCCCGGTAGAGGGCAAGACCGGCGTTCCGGTTGTTGGTCTCGAGGAAGCGCCGGCCGGCGCGGCGGGCCTCTTCGAGCGCATCCGGCCACCAACCGCCCAGCTGCAGGATCTCGGCGCGATGGACGAGGCAGCGCCCGGTGAACGCGACCATGTCGGGCTGCTGCCGGCACCAGCGGTCGAGCGCCGCCGTCCATTCCCGTGCGCGGCGAAGCTCGAAGAGCTCCTGGCAGGCGAGGATGACGGCGCAGTAGACCAGGCCCGAGACGACCGGCGAGAGTTCCTCGGTCGTAACAGCGACCATCGCCTCGTCGAAGAGCGCGAGCCCCTCGCTCACGCGCATGTCGATCGCAGCCGCCTGTCCCTGCAGGAGCACGGCGAGCGCGAAGAGGTCCCGATCGCCGTACCGCTGCCCGACAGCTGCCGCCTCCGCGGCGGTCGATTCCGCCGCACCGGCGTCGCCGCCCGAAAGGAGCGCGTAGCCGTACGGAACGAGGAGGAAGCCCCGCTCTACGCAGTCGGTGCCGTGTTCCTCGAGGAGCCGTTGCGCCCGGCCGAACCAGCCTTCGGCCGGACCGATCTCGTCGCGAAGGACGAAGCTCAGGCCGATCCAGAAGGCCGCGCGCGCAGCGAGCTCCGGCTCGCCGGCAGCGAGGTGCACGTGATGCGACCGCTCGTGCGCGGCGACCCACTCCTCGTCGCGGCCGAGCATGTAGGAAGCCGTCGCGAGCAGGCCGAGATCCGGCGGCGCGAGCGGCTCCGCCTCGTCGGCGCTGCGGAGAAGCGCATACGCGTCGGCCCAGGCTCGCGCCGCGTACGCGTCGCGTCCACGATCGAGTGCGCTCGCCGCGTTCCCTTGGCGCGCCATCGGCGCAATCCAGCCTAAACGCTCAGGAGCACGCGGCCTCAGTGGTGAGCATGCTGGGCGTGCCCGTGCTCGCCCATGGGCTCGTTCATCATCTTCAGCATCGCCCAGCCGCCGCCACGGCGGAAGTAGCGCCAGACGAGGACGGCCGCCACGGCGAGGAAGACGATGTTGAGATACGTGCTGTAGTTCCAGGTCACGCGCGCGGTGACGACCTTGGCGTTCCGGTCCATGGGTGTCAGCCCGAGGCCCTGGAAGAGGAACTCGACGATGAGCCCCGCGGCGACCATCGAGGCGTAGAAGGTGACGACGATGAAGGCGGCCATCCTCCAGCCGTAGTAGCGCCGATAGATGTCGATGATGGGCAGGATCAGAAGATCGGCGAAGATGAAGGCGAGGACGCCGCCGAAGCTGATCCCGCCGTTCCAGAGCACGGCCGCGAGCGGGACGTTCCCGATCGAGCAGACGAAGCTCAGCATCGCCACCGCGGGCCCGATCAGCGGTCCCCAGAACTTGGCGAACGTGGGGTGGCTCTCGAGGAAGAGGCCCTGCCAGAACGAGTCGGGCACCCAGGCCGCGAGAGCGCCGGCGATGAGCAGGCCGCCGAAGACGTCGCGGGCGACCGCAGCCCAGTCCATCACGAAGTAGTCGGCCGTAGAGGTGAAGCCGGCCGGTGTGCGGAGCCGTCGCCACCAGCCTCCGTCGCCGCCGACGGACATGTCCATCTCGGCGTGCCCCTCCATGGCGCCCAGCCGCCCCTGCTCGGCCTCTGCGTGCGCCTCGTGGAGCAGGCGGCGGGTCAGGAAGCGGCGGAAGAGCAGTGCGACGAGGACGATCATCACCGGCCCGCCGACGAACTCGCCGGCGACGAACCGCCAGCCGAGCAGCACCGCCATCACGATCCCGAGCTCGATGACGAGGTTCGTCGAAGCGATCTCGAACGCCATCGAGGCGGTGAAGTCCGCGCCCTTGCGAAAGAGCGAGCGCGCGAGCGCGACCGAGGCGTACGAGCAGCTCGACGAGGCGGCTCCGAGGCCGGTGGCGACGGCGAGCGTGTGGGGCGAGTCGTCGGGCATCAGCCGCCGCATCTCCCGCTTGGACACGACCGCCTGCACGACTCCCGAGAGGGCGAAGCCGAGAATGAGCGCCCACAGGACCTCCCAGGTCATGCCGCAGGCGAACGAGAGCGCCCGCCAGAGCTCGTGCGGGATGTCGACCGCGAGCACTACGAGGGCACTTCGGCCGGGTCGAGCGGCCGGCTGCGACGCAGGAGCAGGCCGCCGACGAGGAGCAGGAGCAGCTCGACGCCGGTCAGCGCGAGCCGGTTGAGCGCCACGGCGCCGAGAGCCTGCCCGGGCGTCGCGACTGCGAGCAGCAGCCCGTACATCGACGCTTCGCGGACTCCGATCCCGGACGGCGCGAAGACGAAGAGGACCGCCACGATGGCGCCGACGGCAGCCGTCCCACCGAGGAAGACGATCGACGCCGCCTCCGGCCGGGCGCCGACCGAGTAGAGGAGCAGCCAGAGAGCGAGACCGCCCAGCACCCACGTGAAGGCGTAGAAGACGAGGAGCGCGCTGAGGATGCGGGCCCGCATGTTCGGCAACTCTCGCGTGTAGCCGAGCCGCCTCAGCACCCTTCCCGCGAGCGGCCGAAAGACGCGCGGCTGCACGAGGACGGCGACCACCGCTCCGAACACGATGAGTGGCGCGAGCGGGGCGTGGACGTTGTCGACGAAGGCGAGGCCGAGGACCAGGACGATCACTCCGGACACCGCCGAGAGCCCCGCCTCGAGCAACATCGACGAGGTGACGAGCCAGGCGTCGGTGACGCCGGCGCGGCGGGCGGCGACGACGCGGGCCGCAGGCGTCCAGACTCCGCCGGGGATGTACTTCGCCAGCATCGAGACCATCTCCGACCGCAGCGCGACCGGATAGGAGATCTGGACCCCCCACTCCGCGAGGATCCACTTCCAGCCGAGCACGAAGACGAGGTAGTACGCGGCGAGCGCGACGCACGCGAGCCCGAAGTACGCGAGGTTCGAGTGATGGAGATCGCGCTCGGCCGAGCCGAAGGTGCCGCGGAGCCCCCAGCCGAACAGCCCGAAGAAGACCGCGAGCAGCCCGAGCTGGGCCGCGCCGACCAGCCGGCGGTGCCTGGACGCGAATACGGCCAAGTCGGAAAAGCGGCTCACGGATTCAGATGTAGCACGGCGGCCCCCTGGATCTCACCCCGCCGCAGGCGATCCAGAGCTTCGTTGGCGCTTTCGAGCGGGAACGTCTCGACCTCCGTCCGCACCGGCACGCGCGGCGCGAGAGCGAGGAACTCCTCCCCGTCGCAGCGCGTCAGGTTCGCGACCGAGCGGACGACGCGCTCCTCCCACAGCAGCTCGTACGGGAAGCTCGGGATGTCGCTCATGTGGATGCCGGCGCAGACGACGACGCCGCCGCGGGCGAGCGCGCGCAGCGCTGCGGGCACGAGCGCGCCGACGGGCGCGAAGACGATCGCCGCGTCGAGCTCCTCCGGGCCGGGCTCGTCCGACGGGCCGGCCCACTCGCAGCCGAGCTCGAGGGCGAACGCCGCCGCCTCGTCGTCCCCCGGCCGGACGAAGCCGAACACGCGCCGTCCCTCGTGGCGCGCCACCTGCACCACGATGTGCGCGGAGGAGCCGAAGCCGTAGAGCCCGAGCCGCTGCGGGTCGCCCGCGAGGCGAAGCGAGCGGTAGCCGATCAGCCCGGCACAGAGGAGCGGGGCCGCCTGGACGTCGTCGTAGCCCACGGGGAGCTGGAGGCAGTAGCGCTCGTCGGCGACGATCCACTCCCCGTAACCGCCGTCGAGCTGGTACCCGGTGAAGCGGGCCGACTCGCAGAGGTTCTCGCGGCCCGAGCGGCAGTAGCGGCAGGTGCCGTCCGTCGTCCCGAGCCAGGGGACGCCGAGCCGCCGCCCGTCCTCCGTGCGGCCGACGACCTGGTGGCCGGGAACGAGCGGCAGCTTGGGATCCGGCAGCTCGCCGTCGACGACGTGGAGATCGGTGCGGCAGACGGCGCAGGCGGACACGCGCAGGAGCACCTGGCCGGGTCGCGGCTCCGGCACGGGAACCTCCTCGAGCCGCAACGGCTCGCCGGCCGCATGAAGCACCATCGCGCGCACGCCCGACATCGTCTCATCCGGACACGTCCGGAACTCACACGTCCGGAACCTGGTTCCGGACGTGTCCAACCGAGGCGGGTAGCTCAGCGAGGCGAAGACGCTGCTCCTCCGACGGGGTGCGCGGTCGGGCCGCCAAAGCCTGGTCCAATTAAGACACGGCCGGAACCTGGTTCCAGACGTGCCTTGAAGAGACGGGTACGCTCGCCGCCGTGGAGACGACGCTGCCGTACTCCTGGTACACGGATCCGGAGATCCTGCGCCGCGAGCAGGAGCGGATCTTCGCTCCGGCCTGGCAGTACGTCGGCCACACCGGGCAACTCGCGCAGCCCGGCTACTTCGCGACCGAGGTGGGCCGGACGCCGGTCGTCGTCACGCGCGACCTCGACGGCGTGCTGCGCGGCTTCGTCAACGTCTGCCGCCACCGCGGCTTCACCGTCGCCGAGGGAGAGCAGTCCCGCGAGACGCTCCAGTGCCCGTACCACGCGTGGACGTACGGGCTCGACGGCCGCCTCCGCGCGGCGCCGCGCAGCGAGGAGGAGCCGGACTTCCCGCAGGACGAGCTCTGCCTCGTGCCGGTCGCGGTCGACACGTGGGGCCCGTTCGTCTTCGCGAACGCCGGCCCCGAGCCGGAGCCGCTCGCGCAAGCGCTCGGCTCTCTGCCGGCGCAGGTCGCCGAGCTCGGGCTCGACGTCGCATCGCTCGTCCACTACCGGCGCTGGGAGGCCGAGATCGAGGCCAACTGGAAGATCGTGAGCGAGAACTTCCTCGAGTGCTACCACTGCCAGGTCGCGCATCCGGGCTTCAGTGAGCTGATCGACGTCTCTCCCGAGGCGTACGTGCTCTCGACGGACGGGCGCCTCTCGACCCAGCGCGGCCCGCTGCGCACCGCCAGCCCCGAGGACACGCTCTCGCGCGCGCAGTTCCACTTCCTCTGGCCGAACCTCGGGATCAACATCTTCCCCGGTGAGCCGAACCTCTCGATCGGGCCCATCCTCCCGCGGTCGCCCGAGCGGACGTTCCGCTTCCTCGACTACTTCTTCGGCCCGGACGTCGAGGCGGCATGGATCGACGATCTCCTCGCCTTCGACGACCAGGTCGGGCGGGAGGACACGAAGCTCGTCGAGGGAGTGCAGCGCGGCGTCGCCTCGGGAGCGCTCGAGCGTGGCGTGCTCATGAGCCACAGCGAGCAGCTCATCGGGCATTTCCAGGCGCTGACCGCAGGCGCGCTCGCCGGGTAGAGTCGTCTCTCTCTTCGGCAGGTTTCGACACATAGGAGGCAATTCCGTGAAGCGTCTTCTCCCCCTACTGGCGGCCTCGGGGCTGGTCGCGACGCTCGCCGCCTGCGGGGGCGGCGGCGGTGGCAGCTCGAGCAACACCACCTCGACGAACGCGGCGCCGAACGTGCCGAACCCGATCGTCTACTGCGTCGACACGACGTATCCGCCTGCGGAATCGATCGTGAACGGGAAGGCCGCCGGGTACGACATCGACATCGCGAACGCGATCGCGAAGCAGCTCGGCTCGACCGCGCAGATCAAGACGACGGGCTTCGACGTGATCATCTCCGCGCTCAAGCAGAAGAAGTGCAACGCGATCATCAGCTCGATGACGGTCACGCCGGAGCGGAGCAAGCAGGTCGACTTCGCGCCGTACGTCAACGTCGGCGCCTTCCTGATGGTGAAGAAGGGGAACCCGTCCAACATCACGGACCTGGCTTCGCTCAGCGGCAAGTCGGCCGCCGTGGAGTCGGCGACGACCGAGCTCGACGGTCTCAACGCCGAGAACAAGATCCTGCAGAAGCAGGGCAAGCCGCCGATCACGATCAAGAGCTACCCCGCCGACACGAGCGCCGCGGCGGCGATCCAGTCCGGCAAGGTCGACGCGTACTTCGCCGATGCGCCCCCGGTCCTGTACTACATCCGCACGACCAACGGAAAGTTCGAGACTGCCGGCGAACAGGTCGAGACGGCGCCGGAGGGAGTCGCGACGAGGAAGGGCGACCCGCTCGGGCGGCAGATCAACAACGCGATCCAGACGCTGTACCTGAACGGAAAGATGAAGCCGATCCTCGCGAAGTGGCAGGCGAGCCAGTTCGCGTTGCAGAACCCGAGCAGCTAGGAAAGCCTGCGGCCGGATGCACGGGCTCGTCGCAGTCGACTTGCACGTCATCTGGCAGCAGGTCTTCCATCCGCACTCCGTCTTCTTCCGCACGCTCTGGGCGACGGTCTACATCTCGGTCGTCGCCCAGACAGCGGGAGTGATTCTGGGCCTCTTCGCGGCGCTGGCCCGCATGTCGCGCTTCGCTCCGCTGCGCTGGATCTCGGCCGTCTACGTCTGGATCTTCCGCGGCACCCCGGTGCTCCTCCAGATCTTCTACGTCTACTTCGCATTCAGCTGGCCGACGCTCGACCTGGGCCCCTGGACCATCACCGACGCGGCCATCGCGGCGACCGTCGCGCTCAGCATCAACGAAGGCGCGTACATGCGCGAGATCATCCGCGCCGGGATCGACTCGGTCGACAGGGGCCAGATGGAGGCGGCGAAGTCCGTCGGCATGACCTACGGCCTGGCCATGCGACGCATCATCCTGCCCCAGGCAGCGCGCGTGATCGTGCCGCCGCTCGGCAACGAGTTCAACAACATGCTGAAGACGTCGTCGCTCGCCTACACAATCGGCGTCTTCGAGATGTTCGCCTACGCCGAGCAGAACTACTCGCAGTTCTTCATCTCGGACTACTTCCTCGCCATCGCCGTCTGGTACCTCATGCTCACGACCGTCTGGACGTTCATCCAGGCGTACATCGAGCGACGGCTCGCCGTCAGCGAGCGTGGCGACGAGCTGACCTTCCGCGAGCGGCTGCAGGCCGCGTGGAACCCGATGACTTCCTGGGCGAGGGGCGGTGGCGGATGAGCCAGGTCGTCATGCAGGCGCAGGACGTCCACAAGAGCTTCGGCCGGCTCGAGGTGCTGAAGGGCGTCTCCCTCGAGGTCACGAAGGGAGAGACGGTCTGCATCATCGGGCCCTCCGGCTCCGGCAAGACGACCTTCATCCGCTGTATCAACCATCTCGAGAAGATCGATGCGGGCCGGATCGTGGTGAACGGCCACCTGATCGGCTACCGCGAGCGCAACGGGAAGCTCGTCGAGGACAGCGAGCGCAACATCGCCCGGCAGCGGACGGAGATCGGGATGGTCTTCCAGCGCTTCAACCTCTTCCCGCACAAGACGGCGCTCGAGAACGTGATCGAGGCGCCCGTGCACGTGCTCGGCCAGAAGAAGGAGCAGGCGAGCAGCGTCGCCGGACAGCTGCTCGAACGGGTCGGGCTCGGGGACAAGCTGGACACGTATCCAGGCAAGCTCTCGGGCGGCCAGCAGCAGCGCGTGGCGATCGCGCGGGCGCTCGCGATGGGGCCGTCGCTGATGCTGTTCGACGAGGCGACGAGCGCGCTCGATCCGGAGGTGATCGGAGAGGTGCTGACGGTGATGGAGGAGCTCGCGCGCGCCGGCATGACGATGATCGTCGTCACCCACGAGATGGGCTTCGCGCGTAAGGCCGCAGACCGCGTCGTGATGATGGACGACGGCCTGTTCATCGAGGAGGGGACGCCCGAGCACTTCTTCACCTCGCCCGAGCACGAGCGGACGTAGCAGTTCCTCTCCAAGATT
>JBJMKE010000064.1:0-15498 GCA_045806005.1 Gaiellaceae bacterium | reverse complement strand
ACTGCGCGAACACGGCCGACAGCTCGCGCGCGTGCCGCAGCAGGCCGGCGATGAACGCCTTGCCGGTGGGCGACAGGTTGAACTGGTCGGATCCGTCGAAGAACTGGTTGCGGCCGTCGGTGAACAGCGACATGTGCGTGTGCATGCCCGAGCCGTTCTCGCCGAAGAGGGGCTTCGGCATGAAGGTCTCGTGGTAGCCGTGCTGCTTCGCGACCTCCTTCACGACGAGCCGGTACGTGAGCATGTAGTCGGCCATGTCGAGCGCGCCCGCGTAGCGGATGTCGATCTCGTGCTGCGAAGGGCCGACCTCGTGATGGTGGTACTCGACCGGGATGCCCATCGACTCGAGCGCGCGGATCGTGTCGCGCCGGACGCCGGTCGCGGCGTCGAGCGTCGTCTGGGCGAAGTAGCCGCCCTCGTCGAGCGTCTCGGTTCCCTTCTCGTCCTTGAAGAGGAAGTACTCCGCCTCGGGGCCGACGTTGAACGTGTCGAAGCCGAGCGCCTCCATGCGGTCGAGCGCGCGCCGCAGCGCGAAGCGCGGGTCGCCGTCGTACGGCTCGCCGTCGGGCGTGACGACGTCGCAGATCATCCGCGCCGTCAGGCCGTCGGGCAGCACCCGGAACGTCTCGGGATCGGGGATCGCGACCATGTCCGACTCCTCGATCGCGTTGAAGCCGGTGATCGACGAGCCGTCGAAGCCCATCCCGTCGTCCAGCGCACCTTCGAGCTCGCCGCGCGTGATCGAGAAGCTCTTCAGGTGCCCCTCGAGGTCGGTGAACCAGAGGAGGACGTCCTCGATCCCGCGGGACTCGACCTCGGCCAGCACCTCCCTGCGCGTCTCCGGGTTCGACGTCGCCCGGTCCCTGCTCTCCACGTAACCCATTCTCCCTCCTAGGAACGCGAAAAGCCCCGGCCGCCACCCTTGTGTGGTCAGCCGAGGCTCCGTCGCCTCGCAATGTGGCCCGAAGTCTACAGGTCGTCCGGACGGACCGGAAGCTACCCTCAGGGACGTTCTGGCCCGCCTGCTCGCCGCTGTGTCCGTCCTCGCCGCCGCCGTCACGCTTGCCGCGGCGCCGCACGCGGCGCACTCGTCCGCCGCGCCGTACGTCGCGCCGGCCGGGTCCGGCGTCCTCTTCCTGCTCAGCGGCCACGGCTGGGGACACGGCGTCGGCATGGGCCAGTGGGGCGCCCAGGGCTACGCGCAGCAGGGCTACACGTACGACCAGATCCTGTCCGCGTACTACCCGGGCACGACGCTCGGCCAGACGAACGCCACCTCGATCCGCGTCCTCCTCGTCGACGGGAAGAACTCGCTCGCGATCTCGTCCGGCCGGCCGCTGACGGTGGAGGACGGCGACGGAATCGAGTACACGCTCGGCGCGGGCAAGACGACCCTGACGCCGGCTCTCCAGCTTGCGGTCGACGGCGGCCCGGGCCAGGCCCTCACCCCTCCGCTCACCTTCTCGCCCGCCTCCGGATCGAAGCTCAAGCTCGGCCGCACCTATCGCGGCCAGATCGTGGTCGACGTGGTGGACGGAAAGCTTCGCGCGATCAACGTGCTCCCGCTCGAGCAGTACCTGTACGGCGTCGTCCCGGCGGAGGAGCCGTCGTCCTGGCTGCCCGCCGCCCTCGACGCGCAGGCGGTCGCCGCGCGCTCGTACGCGCTCGCGAACCGCCGGGCCGCAGCGCCGTTCGACGTCTACGCCGACGGGCGCAGCCAGGCGTACCTCGGGGTCTCCGCCGAGAAGTCGACGGCGACGCAGGCGGTGAACGAGACGTCCGGCGAGGTGCTGCTCTTCGGCGGCCACGTGGCCGACACGCTCTTCTCCTCGAGCACCGGCGGGCAGACGCAGTCGGCGGTCGACGCCTTCGGCTCCCCGGGCAAGCCGTATCTCGTCTCGGTCAAGGATCCCTACGACGGGATCTCGCCGTACCACGACTGGGGGCCGGTCGCGGTCACCGCGAAGACGCTCGGGCAGGCGCTCCACGTCGCGGGCCGGGTCGTCGACGCGAGCGTGACGCGCAACGCGTCCAAGCGCGTCCGGACGATCAAGCTCACCGTGCTCGTCCGCGGCAAGCCGAGCACGACGGCGGTCGCCGGCGGCCACACCGCCTCGGCTCTGTCGCTCCGCTCGACGTGGTTCGGCGTCGCCGTCCTGTCGCTCCAGCCTCCGTCGCCGAACCGTCCCGTCGCCGTCGGCGCCAGGGTCCTCCTGTCCGGCGTCGTGCGAGGCGTCCGCGGCGTCGTCGTGCAGCAGCGCACCGTCGGGACGGCGTGGAAGCAGTTCAAGCGCGTCGCGCCGACCGCGAAGGGCGGCGCGTTCCGCCTGGTCGTCAGGCCGACCGTCACGACGGATTACCGCCTCGCCACCACCCGGGCTGCGGCAGCATATATACGCATTCGGGTCACGCCGAGCGGCTGATCTGACGCTACCGTGAAGTGGTGAAGCTGAGGCTCGCGCTGCCGATTGCTGCGGTGGCCGCGCTGGTCGCGGCGTCTTCTGCTGCCGCGTTCACGCCCTCGAACCCGTACTACGCCAAGCAGTGGTACCTCGACCGCGACCGCGCCTTCGACGCCTGGCCGACGCCGCCGGCGTTCCAGCAGCCGATCAAGGTCGGGATCATCGACTCGGGCGTCGAGTGCGCCGCCCCCGACCTCAAGGGACAGATCGCGCAGACGAAGTCCTTCGTCGACAGCAACCCCTGCATCGACACCGAGGGACACGGCACGATCGTTGCCGGGGAGATCGCCGGAGCCCTGAACTCGGGAGGCATCGTGGGCCTCGCCTACACCTCCCAGCTTCTCGTCGCCAAGGTCGTCGCCAACGACGGCACGATCCCGCTCAAGGCCGAGGCGGCCGGGATCGTCTGGGCCGTCAACCAGGGCGCGCGGGTGATCAACCTCAGCTTCGGCGCCGTGCGGGACCCGGTGGCGCCGAATCTCGACGCGTACTCCAAGCGCGAGGCGCAGGCGGTCGCCTATGCCGTGTCGAAGGGAGCGGTCGTCGTGGCCGCGGTCGGGAACGCCGACGAGGCGTACGCGACGCCCTGGCCGTACGCCAGCTGGCCCTCCGCACTGCCCCACGTCATCGGAGTCGCGGCCCTGGGCCGCTCCGGCAACGTGCCGAGCTTCTCCGACCAGGACCCGCGCTACGTCGACCTCGCCGCGCCCGGCGTCGACATCTTCTCGACCTTCCCGAAGTCGCTGACGAGCAAGCAGCAGAATTGCGCGCCGCAAGGCTATACCGAGTGCGCCTCCGGCGACTACCGCCGTCCCGAGGGGACGTCGTTCGCTGCTCCCCAGGTGTCGGCCGCCGCCGCGGTCCTGCTCGGCCTCAACCCCGCGCTCAAGAGAAGCCAGGTCTCGGTGCTCCTCGAGCGGCACGCCGACGATGTCGACGCCGCGAGCGGTTGCGCGCTCTGCCCGATCGGCCGGGACAGGTACAGCGGCTGGGGCAGCCTCGACGTCGAGAAGGCGGTCGACGCCGTGAACTCGGGCGCCGCTCTGCCGCTTTCCGACCGCTGGGAGCCGAACGACGACGTCTCCCAGGCGGCGCACAAGCTGTGGGGGAGGGCGCCGGCCGTCGCCGCGACCATCGGCTACTGGGACGATCCGGTGGACATCTACCGCGTCAGGCTCGAGCACGGCCAGCGCCTGCAGGCTCACGTGGCTGCGCAGTGGAGCCGTGCTGCGGTGGCCGTCACCCTGTGGCGTCCGGGCACCAAGACCGTCTTCAAGGGCCACCGTGCCAGGTGGAGAGTCGCCCAGTCCGCGCATGCGGGAAGGACGGAGACCCTCACGTACCGCGCCCGGAAGGGCGGGTGGTACTACGTAGAGCTGCACGTCGTCCGGCGCGGTGCCGGCCGCTACTCGCTGCGGCTGACGAAGAGCAGCTAGTCGTCGAGCAGCTCGTCCTCGGCGACGGGCCGCAGCACGCGCGCCGGGTTGCCCACGACGAGCATCCGCGGCTCGACGTCCTTCGTCACGACAGCGCCCGCGCCGACGAACGCCTCCGCGCCGATCTCGATCCCGGGCAGGAGGACGGCGCCGCCGCCGATTCGCGCCCCGCGGCGGATCGTCGGTCCCCTGATCAGCTCGTGACGCCGCTCGGTGCGTCCCATGAAGTTGTCGTTCGTGGTCACGACGCAGGGGGCGATGAAGACCTGCTCCTCGAGCGTCGAGTAGGCCGTGATGTAGGCCTCGGCCTGGATCTTCGTCAGCGCGCCGATCGTCGTGTCGTTCTCGACGAGCGAGCCGCGTCCGATGACCACGTCGTCGCCGACGACGACCCGCTCACGCACGCACGATTGGTCGCCGAGGATGACGCGCGCGCCGACCTTCGTGCCGGCGAAGACGACCGCCCCCGTGGACACGATCGTCCCGTCGCCGAGCTCGGTGGGCGGCAGGTCCTCGCGCTTCGCCGTGGAGCGTGGCGAGAGCGACGGTTGCTTCCCGACCACCGCGTGCTCGAGCACCTTCACGCCCTCACCGAGCACCGTGCCGGGGTGGATCACCGCTGTCGGATGGATCTCAGCCACGCAGGCTCTCCGTCAACAGCTCGAGCGCGCGCACGACCTCGAGCCCGTCGTGCATCTCGCGCCCGTCCCAGCCCTCCTGCACGAGCCGGACGAAGTGCTGGCACTCGAGCTTGAGCGGCTCGTCGTTCGGCACCTTCGGGCTGAAGATGTCGCCGGTCCGCGTCCGCCACTCGCCGTACGAGTCCGACGGCTGCTCCGGCGTCTTGTCGTAGACCGTGATCTTGCGGTCGAGCTCCATGTCGTCGAAAACGGCCATCTTGTCCCGGCCGACCACGGTGAGGCGCCGCATCTTGTGCGGGTCGAGCCACGACAGGTGCATGTGCGCGATCTTCCCGGAGGCGAAGCGCAGGTAGCAGAAGACGACGTCCTCGACGCCCTCGTTGAGGAAGGCGTGGCCGTGCGCCGCCGCCTCGACGATCTCCTCCCGGATCAGGTAGAGGATGACCGAGAGGTCGTGGACGCCGAGCGACCACAGCGCGTTCTCGTCCTTGCGGATCTTGCCGAGGTTCTGGCGGTTGCCGTAGACGACGAGCACGTCGCCGAGCTCGCCGCTGTCGACGAGCTCCTTCAGCTTCTGCACCGCCGGGTGGTAGAGGAGGAGGTGGCCTGGCATGAGCACGAGCCCGCCCGCCTCGGCGAGGCCGATCAGCTCCTCCATCTCCGCGACCCGCATCGCGGGCGGCTTCTCGACGAAGACGTTCAGGCCCGCCTGGAGCGCGGCGCGGGCGAGCGGATAGTGCGTCGGCACCGGCGTGGCGATCACGACCGCGTCGATCTCGCCGGAGGAGACCATCTCCTCGAAGTCGCCGGTGACCCGGGCGTCGGGGAAGCGGCGGGCGAACTCCTCGCGCAGGGGCTCGCTCGCGTCGCAGAGCCAGCGGAGGTCGGAGACGTCGTCGAAGACGCGCGCGAGGTTCCGGCCCCAGTACCCCAGCCCGACCTGACCGACGCGCAGCTTCTCGCTCAAAGCTTGTAGACGTGCTCGGCGGCGGTGCCTTTCGCGCCGGTCGCATTGCGGAGGTCGACCACGAGCTTCGCCTCGTCCACGAGCCGCTCGTAGTCGAGCGCGGAGTGGTCGGTGACGACGACGACGCAGTCGTAGGCGCCCGGCTCGTAGGCGACGGACGAGAGCTTGTGCTCCTCCACGGTCGGCACGTGCGGGTCGTGGTACGAGACGTCGGCGCCCGCGTTGCGGAGCAGGGAGATGAGCTTCAGCGCGGGCGACTCGCGTAGGTCGCCGATGTCCGGCTTGTATGCGACGCCGAGGACGAGGATCCGCGAGCCTTTCATCGCGCGCTGGGCGTGATGGTTGAGCGCCTGCGAGACGAGCGAGCGGCAGAAGTACGGCATCTCCTCGTTGACCTTGCCGGCGAGCTCGATGAACTCCGTGTAGAAGCCGAACTCGCGGGCCTTCCAGCTCAGGTAGAAGGGGTCGACCGGGATGCAGTGCCCGCCGAGGCCGGGGCCGGGGCTGAACCGCATGTAGCCGAACGGCTTCGTCGAGGCGGCGTCCACAACCTCCCAGATGTCGATCCCCATCCGGTCGCAGAGGACCGCGAGCTCGTTGACGAGCGCGATGTTGACCGAGCGGAAGATGTTCTCGAGCAGCTTCGTCAGCTCGGCCGCCTCCGGGCTCGTGAGCTCGTGCACCGTGTCGATCGCCTTTCGGTAGACGGCTGCCGCGCGGCGCGTGCACTCGGGTGTTATCCCGCCGAGCACCTTCGGCGTCGTCTTCGTCGTCCAGTCCTCGCGGCCGGGATCCACGCGCTCGGGCGACATCGCCAGGAAGAAGCCCTCGCCTACCTTCAGGCCGCTGCCTTCCTCGAGGATCGGCTGCAGCACCTCGCGCGTCGTGCCCGGCCACGTGGTCGACTCGAGCACTACGACCTGGCCCTCGCGCAGCACCCCCGCGAGCCGGCGCGCGGCGGCTTCCACGATCGACAGGTTCGGCTCCCGCTGCGCCGAGAGCGGCGTCGGCAGCGCGATCAGGACGGCGTCGGCCTCGCCCAGCTCCTCGTAGCTCGTCGTCGCCCGGACGAGACCCTGCTCGACGAAAGGCGCGAGCCGGTCGCTCGGCACGTCGAGGATGTGCGACTCGCCGCGGTTGAGCGCTGCGACGACGTCCTCGACCACGTCGACCAGGAGAACCCGGCAGCCGGCCTCGGCGAACGTGGCCGCGAGCGGCACGCCGACATAGCCCGCGCCGACCAAGCCGACGTCATAGCGAGCGCCCTCAGCCACGGTCGGCAAGGCTAGCGGCGACCCGTTCCGCCGCGTGGCCGTCACCGTAGAGCGGCGGCCGCTCGTCCGGCATCCGCGCGGCCACGACCGCGTGGGCGAGCTTCCCCGGGTCGTCGTCGACGAGGACGTTCGCGCCGAGCTCGACCGTGTCCACCCACTCGGTCGAGGGACGCGCGGTCACGCACGGCACGCCGTACCAGTACGCCTCCTTCTGGAGCCCGCCCGAGTCGGTGACGAGGACACGCGCCTGGGAGACCAGCGCGGCCATGTCGAGGTAGCCGAGCGGGGCGAGCACCTCGACGTTCGGCGGGATCTCCCCGAGCACGCTGCGCGTGCGCGGATGCGCGGGAAAGAGAACGCGCTCCTTGATGCGTCCGAGCCCGTCGACGATCCGCGCCAGCCGGTTGGGCTTGACGTTCGCCTGGCGGTGGATGGTCGCCGCGACGTAGCCGCCCGGCTCGAGGCCGTGCTCGGCGAGGATCGGCGACCGCTCACGCGCGATCGGCGCGAGCCGGAAGCACGCGTCCGCCATCACGTCGCCGACGACCTCGATCCGGCCGGGAACGCCCTCGCCGAGCAGCGTCTCCCGCGAGCGCCGGTCGGGACAGAGGAGCAGGCTCGAGACGGCGTCGACCGCGATCCGGTTGTGCTCCTCCGGCATCGAAAGGTCGCCGCTCCGCAGCCCCGCCTCGACGTGCGCGACGGGAACGCCGGCGCCGACCGCCGCCTCCGCGCCCGCCCGCGTCGAGTTCGTGTCGCCGTAGACGAGCGTCCAGTCGGGCCGCTCCTGCGCGAGCACCTCGGCGATCGGCGGCCGCATCGTCTCGGCGTCGGCGGTGTGGAGGTCGAGCCGGTAGTCGGGCTCCGGCAGCCCGAGCTCCTCGTAGAAGACATCCGAGAGATCCGGGTCCCAGTGCTGGCCAGTGTGGAGCCCGACCTCCTCGATGCCCGCCTCGCGCAGCGCGGCACTGACCGGGCCGGACTTGATGAACTGAGGGCGGTTCCCGACGACGCTGAGGACTTTCACGCGGCCCGACGCTACCGGCTGGAATCGCGTCGGCGCCTATTCGAGGGAAGACGCGTCGGGCGGCCGGCGGCGCCGGATGAGAATGCCCCCGGAGACGAGCAGAAGGATGAGGCCGCCGAGAACCGGGCCGCCCACCAGCCAGTAGTTGCGCGAGGCACTCCGGACAGTGGCCGTCCCTGTGGCGGCGACTCCGAGCGACTCGCCCAGGGGCTCCATCGTGATCGGCGACCGGAAGCCGAGCTCGAAGACTGCCGACGAGGCCCCCGGCTTGGTCGCGTGGAGCAAGTGGCGGACGTCGTCCAGCGGGCTGACGATTCGCTTCGCGGCGATGTATTTGTTGGCGTACCAGCGCTCGTCGAGGTTGTCCACTTGGACGAACGCCCCGGTGTGCGGTGCGTCGATCAGGTATCCGTTGCCGGCGTAGATTCCGACGTGACCGGGCGCCTTGCGCGTGCCGTCGGAGCCGATGAAGAAGACGAGGTCGCCCGGTTTCAGCCGGTTCGGCGCCACCCAGACGGCGTCCGGGTAGTAGTACTGCGCCGCCGCGTAGTGCGGTAGCGAGATTCCGAGCTGCGCGAACACGTACGTGACGAGGCCTGAGCAGTCGAAGCCGGTCTTCGGGCTCGCGCCACCCCACAGGTACGGGACGCCCAGGTACTGCGCCGCAATCGCGACGACGGGGTTGTCCCGCGCGGCCTCCGCCAGCTCGCCGCCCGCCGGGAATGGGTCGGGCGCGGCGGGGAAGTCGGGCGGTGGCTTCTGTGGCTGCCGCCCGTGCTTCTTCGTACTCGCGGCCTTGGGTGCCTTCTGGTTGGCGGGGGCGCTCGGCGAGGAGTGGTGCTTCGTCTTCGGCTTGGCGACGGGCTGTGGAGCCGCGGCGACGGCGACGGCGATCACCGTCCCCGCCAGGAGGCCGCTGTGGGCCTGGAGGAGACGGAGGACGAGCGGCGCCGTCAGCCGTCCTTCCCTCGCGCCGAGCGTCAGCTGCCCCCAGCTCTCGACCGTCGCCGTCTCCCCTGCGCCAACAGAGACAGGGCTGCCGTCGATCGCGAGGCCGGAGACCGTTCCCCTGCCGTCCGTCGCCTCGACGCTGCTCGCGGTGACCGCGCCGCCGAACAGTGAGACAGAGGCGAGCGTGACGTGGGCGCTACTGCACGTCGAACCGCTGGCCGCGGAGGAGCCGAACGCGACCACGGAGGCCGATGACGGATAGCCGGAAGGGCCGAGGTTGGAGGCCGGGGTGCCGAGCGCCACGGCCGAGTGCGATGGTGGCACGACCGCTGCCGCTCCGGCGCCGACGCAGCCGGCGGGCAACGTCGAGGTGGGGATCGACGCGTAGGACGGTGTGGGCGTCGTAGTGGTCGCCGCCGTGGTCGTGCCGGTGGTCGTGGCTGCTGCGGTCGTGGTAGTCCCGGCTCCGCTTGCCCGCGCGGAGGCGACGGCGAGCGCCGCAGCGAGAAGGACGAACAGGAGGAGCGCAAGCCCGCGCCGCACGCCGACAGTGTGACGAAGGATCGATGGGCCGTGCAGGGATCGAACCTGCGACCTTGGGATTAAGAGTCCCCTGCTCTACCAGCTGAGCTAACGGCCCGAGCGGGCGCCCATTGTAGCCGGGCGGATTTGCTGGCTATCCGTCGAAAGATCGTGCAGACTGCGACGAGCACAAGGAGAGTGCGGACTGGGGGGCAGAGACACGAGCAGCGGAACGGAGCCGCTCGCCGGCACGGCCGAGACCGTCGACGACGCCGTCCGTCGGCTCGTCGTCGAGCGCTCGCACGACCTCGTCACCCTCTGCGACCGGACCGGCGCGATCGTCTACGCCTCGCCCTCCTGGGCGAGCCTCGGTTGGGAGCCCACCGCCCTCGCCGGCGTCGAGGTGCTCGAGCTGATCCACCCCGACGACGCCGAGCGCGCGACCGAGGCCTGGAACGAGGTCGCGTCCGGGACCAACGTCGACGCCGTCACGATCCGCCTCCGCCGCGCCACGGACGGCTACGGCTGGTTCGAGGTGAACGGGTCCTCCGTTCGCACCGACGACGGCAAGGCGCGGTTCATGCTCGGGACGGCACGGGACGTGAGCGAGCGGGAGGAGCTGCGCTCACGTCTGCGGGATCTCGACGCCGTCTACCGCTTTGCCGACGCCGTCGCCGGCGCCGACGAGCTCGAGGAGGTCCTCGAGGCAGCGCTCGACGCGCTGCTCGAGGCCACCGGCACGGACCGGGCCTCCGTCCTGCTGGCCGACGAGGACGGCGTGATGCGCTTCCGCGGCTGGCGCGGCCTCTCCGATCGCTACCGCGCCGCCACCGAGGGGCACTCCCCGTGGCCGTCCGACGCCGTAGACCCGCAACCCGTCCTCGTCGAGGACCTCGCCGGAGCAGGCTTCGAGCCGGCGCTCGAGCGCGCCGTCCGCAAGGAGGGCATCGGGTCGCTCGCGTTCGTGCCGCTCGTCCGCGGGGGACGGCTGCTCGGGAAGTTCATGCTCTACCGCGACGCGCCGCACGTCTGGACCGATCGCGAGCTACTCCTCTCCCGGACGATCGCGAACCATCTCGCGTCCGTCACCGAGCGGACCGAGGCGCAGCAGGCGCTGCACGACTCGAGCGAGCAGCTCGCCAGCATGCTGCGGACCGTCGAGGAAGGGATCACGGCGACGAACCGCGAGGGTCGCTTCCTGTTCGCGAACGATGCGGCGGCTCGTGCAGTCGGCCTCGACTCGGCGGACGAGCTCGTCGCGCTCTCGCCCAAGGAGGTCCTGACCCGCTTCGAGATCTCGGATTCCGAGGGAGCTCCGGTCAAGGCCGAGGACCTGCCGTCCTCGCAGGCGCTGAGCGGCAGCGAGAGCTCGGCCGTGATCCGGATTCGCTCGCGCGCGGAGGACTGGGAGCACTGGCTGGCACTGCGATCGACTCCTGTCCTCGCGCCCGGCGGAGAAGTGGAGCTCGTCGTCAACGTCACACGCGACATCACCCAGGAAACGCTCGCCGCTCGGCGCGAGGAGGATGCGCGGCACGAGGCGGAGGCGTCGAGGTCGCGGCTCGCGCTGCTCCTCGAGGCGACCGAGCAGCTGAGCCAGACGCTCGACTACGAGGAGCTGCTTCGCCGTGTGCCGCAGCTCGTCGTGCCTCGGATCGCCGACGGCTGCCACGTCTACGTCGGGCGCGGCGAGAAGGAGCTCGTCCGCGTCGCGCATGCCCACGTCGAGCCGCACATTGCGGAGCTCCTCGACCGGATCGACGACGTGTACGACGTCTCGCGCCATCGGCGCATTCCGGTCGTCGAGGTCTTCCGGACGGGGGAGGCGATTCATCACCCGGCTCTCACGCAGCCGCTGAAGAAGGTCGCCCGGCCCGGCGAGGAGGAGCTGGTCCGGATGGAGGCGCGCTCGCTGATCGTCGTCCCGCTCGAGGCCGGCGGCAGGCGGCTCGGGGTGCTCGCCGTGACGTCCGCCGATCCCGGCCGGCACGGAGACGAGGACTTCGTGCTCGTCTCGGAGCTCGCACGCCGCATCTCGCTCGCGCTCGACCTCGTCGAGCTGCACCGGCGGGCGCAGGACTCGCTCGCGCAGCTGCAGGCGGTGATCGCGCAGCTGCCGCTCGGCGTCGCGATCACCGACGCCGACCACCGCGTCGTCGTGCGGAACGACGAGCTGGAGCGCGTCTGGGGCGCGGAGATTCCGCTCGGAGCCGACCACCGCCGCAGCGGGCCGAACACCGAGGGATGGCCGCTCGAGCGCGCGATCGAGACAGGAGAAGTGACCGTCGGCGAGCTCCGTGAGCTCGAACGCGGCGAGGACGCGCGCATGCTCGAGATCAGCGCCGCGCCGGTGCGCGACGCGGCCGGGGCGATCGTCTCCGCCGTCGCGATCGTCGGTGACGTCACCCGGCGGAGCCACTCCGAGGAGCAACTTCGCTTCCTGGCCCGCGCGAACGAGCTGCTGGTCGCGAGCCTCGAGTGGGAGCGGACGCTCGACGCGATCGCCGAGCTCGCTGTGCCTGCGCTCGCCGGCTACCTCGTGATCGATCTCCTCGACGAGGAGGACGAGCTGCACTGGGTCGTCGCCGTCCACGCGGATCCCGACAAGACCGAGCTCGTCCGTGAGCTCCGGGCGAGCTACCCCCCGACGCTGTCCACCCATCCGATTCAGGTCGCGCTTCGCACCGGCCGCCCGCAGCTGATCCCGGATCTGCAGGCCGAGGCCGACGCGATGGCGCACGACGCGAAGCATGCTCGCGCGATCCGCCGGATCGCGAACACGTCGGGCCTCGTCGCCCCGCTCGTGGCGCGCGGCCGCACGCTCGGCGCGATCAGCCTCGGCACGATCGCCGGGCAGCCGCGCTTCGACGAGTCCGACCTGGAGATGGCGACGGAGCTCGCACGCCGGATCTCGCTCGCCCTCGACAACGCGCGCCTCTTCGCCGAGGCGCAGGAGCGTGCGCATGCGGCCGAGGCGCTCGAGTACGTCGACGACGGCGTCATCCTCGTCGACGAGGCGGGCCTCGTCCGGCTCTGGAACCCGACCGCCGCGATCAGCCTGCGGCGGCCCGCCTCCGAGGCCGTCGGGAGGCCGATCGCGGACTTGCTGGCCGAATGGACCTCGCTCCAGTCCCGGATTCCCGTCGCCTCCGAGCCGCAGGCGGGCGGAGCCTCGAGGGCGCAGACGCTGCCCGTCGACGTGCAGGGCGAGGAGAGGTGGCTCTCGATCTCCGCCGTCCGCTTCCCCGGCGGCACCGTCTACGCCTTCCGCGACATCACCGACGAGCGCGCCGTCGAGCAGATGAAGACGGACTTCGTCTCCACGGTCTCGCACGAGCTTCGCACCCCGCTCGCCGCGATCTACGGCGCCGCGGTGACTCTCCGGCGGCAGGACGTCTTGGTCGAGGAGGCGCAGCGCGACAGGCTGCTCGAGGTCATCTCGAGCGAGTCGGACCGCCTTGCCCGGATCGTCAACGACATCCTCTGGGCGAGCCGTCTCGAGTCCGGACGGATGAGCATCGCGATCGAGCGCTGCGACGCGGCCGCGATCGCCGGCGAGGTGGCCGACGTCGCGCGTGCGCGGGCCCCGGAGGGAGTCGAGGTCACCGTGAGCGCGTCCCGGGGCCTGCCGTCCGTAGCCGCCGACCCGGACAAGTTGCGCCAGATCCTCACCAACCTGACCGACAACGCGATCAAGTACTCACCGGACGGCGGGCGAGTCGAGCTGGAGGTCGGCCGCAGCGGCGGCCGCGTCCGATTCCGCGTCGGCGACCAGGGGCTGGGCATCCCGCCCGCCGAGCAGGACCGGATCTTCGAGAAGTTCTTCCGGCTCGACCCCAACCTCACGCGCGGAGTCGGGGGGACCGGGCTGGGCCTCTACATCTCCCGCGAGCTGGTCACGCGGATGAACGGCCGCATCTGGGTCGTCTCCGACGGCCGCAACGGCTCGTCGTTCTTCCTGGAACTGCCGATCGCCTAGACAGGTTCGCGAGCGCATGGCTCATACGGACACGGCCGGTACCAGGTACCGGCCGTGTCTGTTTCGAACGCGAGAGCTTGTCTTCTAGTAGCCGGGGCCGCCGGGGCCCGCGGGGCCCTCGTCGTAATACGTCCGGCGACGGCTGAAGTAGCCGGGGCCGGCCCACGAAGACCAGAAGATCAGCGACAACAGGATTCCGACGATGCCCACGATCAGCAGGATCCAGCCGATGGTGTGGATGTCGACGCCGGATACGGTCGTGTTCACGGCGAAGGCGAGCACGGCGCCCACGGCCGCAAGTATCAGTCCTACTCCGAGACCCATGCACTCCTCCTTTGGTGGGGTCCGGGAGAACAACGCGCGAGCGTCGGTTCGAGGTTCGCTCCAGTTGCGGTTCGTCTAGTCTCCGAGACGGATGCGCAGGGGCTCCATCGTCGCGATCGTGGTGATCGGAGTGATCGCCGGCGGGGTTGCAACCGCCGTCGCGCTCGTGCCCACATGGCTTCCCGTGGACGCCTCGCGAGAAGCCGGCCGCATCGATTTCGTGTTCTGGTTCGTGATCGCGATCTGCATCGCGATCTTCGCGCTCGTCGCCGCGGTGATGCTCTATTCGGTCGTCCGCTTCAAGGCGCGGCCCGACGACGAGGAGGACGGGCCGCCGATCCACGGCCACACCGGCCTCGAGATCACGTGGACTGCGATCCCGTTCGTTCTCGTGACCGCGATCGCGATCGTGAGCGCGATCGTCCTCTCGCGCAACGACGCCCAGGCGAAGGACACGCTGCAGATCAACGTGACCGCGCAGCAGTTCGAGTGGACGTTCGGCTACCCGGACGCAAACAACGCGACGAGCCCGGTGCTGAGGCTCCCGGAGGGGCGGTCGATCGAGCTGAACATGCGCGCGCTGGACGTCATCCACGCCTTCTTCGTACCCGAGTTCCGGACGAACGAGGACATCGTCCCGGGGCTGATCACGAACGTGCACATCACGCCGACGCGCGTCGGCACCTACCCGCTCATCTGCAACGAGCTGTGCGGGCTGGGGCACTCCACGATGCGCAGCCAGGCGATCGTGATGAAGCCGAGGGCGTTCGACGCATGGCTGAGGCACCAGAAGACGAGCACGAAGGGGTGAGCCGACTTTGAGCACGAGCACCGCGACCGCGCACGACGTCCACCACGCACCGAGCCCGACCGGAGGCGGCCGCTGGCGGCGGCTGCTCCTCGGCGGCGGCCTCGTGCGGGCCCTGTGGATGACGCCGCTCTTCGGCGCGATCGGATTCGGGATCGTCGTGCTCATCCGCTGGGCGGCCGGCTGGCACCCGATTCTCCTCACCGAGCCGATCGTGCTCGTGGCGGCGCTCGTCGCCGCGCCGGTCGGCTTCCTCGCCGGCATCGGCGCCTTCGACTACTGGACGTACTACGCCCTCGGCTATCCGACCCGACCGGAGGACCACTCGGGCCATGGCGCGCAGAGCTGGCGCGACTACTTCCGCGTCAACACCGACCACAAGGTGATCGGCGTCCAGTACCTCGTCACGACCATCTTCTTCTTCCTGGCCGGCGGAATGCTCGCGATGCTCGTCCGCGCCGAGCTCGCCAAGCCGGGCGACCAGTACTTCGACCCGCAGACGTACAACGGGCTCTTCTCGGTTCACGCCGCGCTGATGATCTTCCTCTTCATCATCCCGGCCTTCGCGGGACTGGCGAACTTCGTCGTGCCGCTGATGCTCGGCGCCCCGGACATGGCCTTCCCGCGGCTCAACGCGCTCTCGTTCTGGCTGCTGCCGATCGCCGGGATCATGATGCTGAGCTCGTTCCTCATGCCCGGCGGCGCCTTCGCCTGCGGCTGGACGGGCTACGCCACGCTCTGCTCGACCCACCAGCCGATCGGCGCGATCTTCTTCAACCAGGGCGTGCAGTGGGCGGGGGCGTCGTCGATCATGACCGCCCTCAACTTCCTCGTCACCATCATCACGATGCGGGCGCCGGGCATGACCTTCTGGCGCATGCCGCTACTCGTGTGGGCGAACTTCACGACCTCGCTGCTCGTGGTGATCGCGACGCCATTCATCGCCGGCTCGCAGTTCTTCTCGATGTTCGACCACGTGATGCATACCGCCTTCTTCACTCCGGTCGGCGGCGGCTACCCGCTCGGGTACCAGCACATCTTCTGGTTCTACTCGCACCCGGCCGTCTACATCATGATGCTGCCCGGCTTCGGGATCATGAGCGAGGT
>JBJMKE010000063.1:0-17335 GCA_045806005.1 Gaiellaceae bacterium | reverse complement strand
GTCGGCGCCGAGGATGCGCGGCTTCGGCACCGACGGCAGGCCCTTGCGGATCCAGACGTCGAGGTGGTTCAGCGCGGAGGCGTGGAGGCGGACGAGCACCTCGCCCTCGCCCGGGACAGGATCCGGCGCCTCCTCGAGCACCAGCACCTCGGGGCCGCCGTCCTCGTGGATCCGAACCGCGCGCACCGCGGCACACTATCCGCGTGACCCAAGCCGAACTCCAGGCTCTCGCGCGCGAGCTCGGGCTCGACGCGGTCGGCGCCGCACGCGCCGAGCCGTACGCCGCGACCGAGCGTCACATCCGCGAACGGCGGGAGCGCGGGCTCTTCGCGGACATGCGCTTCACGATGGCCCGCCCGGAGGAGTCGTGCCATCCGGAGACGCTGCTCCCCGGCGGGCGCACGGTCGTCTCCGCCGCGCTCTGCTACTGGCTCCCGGAGCCTCCGCGCCCGGCCGGCCACGGTCGCCTGCCGCGCTACACGTGGTTCGACGGCTACGAGAGGCTGCGCGACAAGCTCGACGCGCTCGGACGCAGGCTGGGCGGGTCGTATCGCGTCCTCGTCGACGCGAACCAGCACGTCGACCGCGAGGCTGCGGCCCGGAGCGGCGTCGGCTTCTACGGCAAGAACACCCTCCTCATCACCCGCCGTCACGGCTCGTGGGTCGTGCTGGGGACGCTCGTCACCGACGTCGAGTTCGAGCCTACGCCGCCGCTCGATCTCGACTGCGGCGACTGCCGCCTCTGCATCGACGCCTGCCCGACCGGCGCGCTCGACGAGCCGGGGACCCTCGACGCGACGCGCTGCCTCTCTTACTGGACACAGGCACCCGCCGCTCCGCCCGCCGAGTACCGCGAGCACCTCGGCGCCCAGGTGTACGGCTGCGACATCTGCCAGGACGTGTGCCCGTGGAACCGCGGAGTCGAGAAGCGGCGCAGCGGATCGGCCCCGCCGCCCGACGCGACGCCGCACGTCTCCCTCCTGGAGTGGCTGCGCGCCGATCCCGACGAGCTGAGACGCAGCTTCGCGAGGCTCTACGTGCCCCACAACGACGGCCGCCGGCTGCAGCTGAACGCGCTCGTCGCGGCAGGCAACGTGGGTGGCGGCGCCGAAAGGGACGCGGTGGCCGGCTACCTGGAGGACCCGGACGAGCCGACACGCGAGATCGCCGCGTGGGCGCTCGAGAGGATCGATGAGCGCGCTTCTTAGCCGCCCCGGGCGCTGGCTCGTCCTCCTGCGGGCGGGGCTCCTCGTCTTCGCCGTGGTCGCGGTCGGAGTCACGCACTTCCCGGCGGGCTACGAGCCCTGGGCCTGGGCGGTCGTCGGGTTCTTCGCCCTCGTCACGGTGAGCTCCGCCGCCCTCTCGGCGATCGAGCTCGCTCGGCCCGCCCGGGCCTGGGCCCGCGCACTCCTGATCGTTTGCGACGGGATCGCCGCCATCGGCTTCGTCAGCGTCTTCTCGTACCAGGCCGGCGAGCCGTACCGCGCGCTCTACCTGATCCCGATCGCGGAGGCGGCGTTGCGCTTCGGGCTCGTCGGCGGCCTGATCGCCGGGCTCGCGATGCCCTGGGCGACGCTCCTCGTGGACGCTCTCGGCCCGGGCGTGCAGTGGCGGACGGCGGCGACCCGTCTCCTCGTCGGCCTGCTCGCGGGCCTCGTGATCGGCCGTCTTCGCGACACGCTGAACGCCGAGCGCAGCCGGGCCGAGGCGCGTGCGGCCGAGGCCGAGCGGCTGCGCGACGAGCTCGGCCACCGGGTCGACGTCCTCGAGACGGCAAACCGCTGCGCCCGCGCGCTCGGCTCGTCGCTCGAGCTCGACGAGGCGTTCGGCGCGTTCATCCGCGAGCTGCACGGGCTCGTTCCCTTCGAGCGGACGGCGATCGTCCTGGTCGAGGACGGCACCGCGACGACGATGGCGACCGCGGGCCGCGGCGCGAACGAGGTCTTTCCGCCGGGCAGCGCCGGGCCGATCGAGGGATCGGTGCTCGCACGAGTGCTCGACGGGCATCTCGTCGTGCGCCGCGACCTCAACGAGCGGGAGTTCCCCGAGGACGAGCAGCTCCTCGCCCTCGGCCTCTGCAGCGAGCTCGTGTCGCCGCTCCTGCTCGGCGCCCGCACGATCGGGATGCTGAGCCTCTCCCGCGAGCGCATCGACGCGTTCAGCGAGGACGAGGTCGAGCTCGTCACCCTCCTCGGGCGCCTCGTCGCGACCGCCGTGCAGAACATCCGCGCCTACGAGGCGGAGCGGCGGCGCGTGGAGGAGCTCGCGCGCCTCTCGCAGCTCCGCGCCGACTTCGTCTCGCTCGTCTCGCACGAGCTCCGCAGCCCGATGGCGGCCGTGATCGGCGCCGCCCGCACGCTCCAGGACCGCTGGCGGATGCTCACCGCGCAGCAGCGCGAGTCGTTCCTCGCGCTCATCGGCGACGAGACGGCCCGGCTCGCGGCACTCGTCGCCGACGTGCTCGACACGTCGCGCATCGAGGCGGGGACGTTCAGCTACAGCTTCGACGACATCGACCTGGGCCGGCTCGTCGACGACGCGGTCGAGGCGGCGGCACTCGCCCAGCAGGATGTGCGCGTCGTGGCGTCCGTCCGCGGCAGGCTGCCGGCGATCCGCGGCGACCGCGCCCGTCTCCGCCAGGTGCTGGGCAACCTCATCGACAACGCGGTCAAGTACTCGCCCGAGGGCGGCGAGGTGCGCGTCTCGGCCGCGCCCGCGAACGGCGCGGTGAGGATCTCGGTGCGCGACGACGGCCCGGGCATCCCGCGCGATCAGCAGGTGCGGATCTTCGAGAAGTTCGGCCGGGTGGACGTCCCGGGCGCGTCGAAGCCGGGGACGGGGCTCGGGCTCTTCATCGCCCGCTCGATCGCCGAGGCGCACGGCGGCTCGCTCGACGTGAACTCGGGACTCGAGGCGGGCTCGACCTTCACCCTGACGCTGCCGGCCGAGGGCTAGCCGGCTGCGGCCTCGGTGGCCGCGAACAGCCGCCAGGTTCCCGGCACGCCCTTCAGCTCGCGCTCGCCGCGGTCCTCGAGCTCGAGGCCGGTGCCGGCGACGAGATCCTTGACGGTCTGCGACACGAGCACCTCGCCTGCGCCCGCGGCGGCCGCGACCCGAGCGCCGATCGAGACCGCGAGCCCGGCCACCTTGCCGTCGTGGAGCTCGCACTCCCCCGTGTGGACGCCGGCGCGCACCTCGAGGCCGAGGTTCCGCACGCCGTCCACGATCGTCTGTGCGCAGCGGATCGCCCGGGCCGGCCCGTCGAACGTCGCGAAGAAGCCGTCGCCGGCGGTGTCACGCTCCTCGCCGCGAAAGCGAGCGAGCTCGCGCCGAATCAGCGCATGGTGCGCGGCGAGCAGGTCGCGCCACGCGCGGTCGCCGACCGCGCTCGCCCGCTCGGTCGAGCCGACGAGGTCTGTGAAGAGCACGGTGGCGAGGATGCTCTCCGGCACCGCCGGTGCCTGTTCGCCGGCCACGAAGCGCTCGATCTCGTCGACGATGTCCGGGGAAAGGAAGGTCCCGAAATAGTCTCTCCCCGAGACCCGCATCGCGCGAGCGCCGGGAATGCCGCGGGCGAACTCGAGGGACTTCTCCTCTTCGCCGAAGCGGCCGCCGCGCCGGTAGAGGACGAGCGTCGGTGCCCGGACAGCCGGAAGCACCGCGCTCAGATCCGTCTCGAGGAAGGCGCGGTTGAGCGCGTACGCGACCGCGGGGCTCGCCCCGAGTCGCAGCTCGTTGGCGAACCACCGCCGGTCCTCCTCGCGCTCGTACAAGGTCGGGCAGCCCGTGCGTAGCAACTGGTCGGAGAACTCGCGCGTGCCCCAGCGCTCACGTAGGTCCGCCAACTCTGCCTGGGCGTCCTCCTCCGGACCGAAGTCGGGTGCCGGGTGGAAGAGGACGAGCGCACGCGTCCGCTCCGGATAGGTCGCGGCGTACATGGCCGCCATGCCCGATCCCTCGTGCGAGCCGAAGACGACGGTGCTCGACGAGCCGACCGCGTCGAGAACCGCGCGCAGGTCCTCCATCCTGGTCTCGAGCGCGGCGAAGTGCGGCCCGTGGTCCGAGAGACCGGTGCCGCGCTTGTCGAAGAGAATCAGGCGGAACGACTGCGCGAGCCGCTCGTAGAACGGACGCCAGTGCGGAGAATCCCAGCCGAAAACGAGGTTCGACATGTAGTCCGGGACATAGACGAGGTCGACGTCGCCCTCGCCGACAATCTGGTAGGCGATCGCGACGCCCCCGTTGCGCGCATAGCGGATGTCGATGTCGTCCGGCACGGGCTCACGCGCGGACACGCAGGCGCTCGACGCCGAGCTCCTTCGCCAGGGCCTTGGCGCGATCCGCGATCGTGCGCCGCAGTTCCTCGGGCTCGAGCAGGACGGCCTCGCCGCGCAGCGACAGCACCTCGCCCTCGAGCCACTCGTCGCTCCCGACGGGCAGCTCGCGGAGGGCGCCGCCGTCGGCGAGCGGCTGTGCGCCGCGCTCGATCGCCCAGCGCGCGATCTCCGGGTCGTAGAGGATCTGCGCCGTCCGCGCGTCGCGCAGCCGGGTCGGCTCGAATCCCTCTCGCGCCTCGAACTTGTCCCGCGTGAGCTTCGCGCTCCGCATCCGGTCGAGGCGGAACGAGCGCGCGCCGTCGCTCGTCCGGTCCCAGGTGTGGACGTACCAGTTAGGCAGCTGCCGCTCGAGCGAGTAGGGCTCGACCAGCCGGGTCGACGGCTCCGCGTCGATCTCCTTCTGGTACTCGATCTCGACCAGCTTTCGCTCGCGCATCCCGCGGGCGAGCGTCGAGACGAGGTCGACCTCCTCCGTCGCGACGTGCGGCTCCGGCGTTTGCGCGAGCTCGAACTGGCCGAACGTCTCCTCGAGCTTCTTCCGGACGCGCGAGAGAGGCGTATGCGCGTCGGCCGCGATCATCGGCCCGACGTACTCGAGCGCGAGCCGGATCGCGCGCGCCTCGAGCGGCGTCAGCCGCGGCGCCGCGCGGAAGGTGTCGCCCCACAGCTCCTTGTCCACGTGGACCGTGTCGCCGCGCAGCTCCGCGTAGACCGTGTAGCAGCCGCCGCCGAAGTTGACGAGGTTGAGCAGCGACAGGTGCTCCTCGAGCTCGTCCGCCGGGACGGAGGGAAAGCGCTCGAGCAGCTCCGCGGCCGGGATCACGGCGTCCCGCTCCTCCCCGCACGCGGCGAGCAGGTAGGCGAGCAGAGCCTGCAGGACGGCGAACCGCTCCGGTGCCACCGGCCCGGCCAGACGCTCGACGGCGCCGTCGCCTTCCTTTGCGGGTGCCGCCGCGCGCGCCGGGCTCGGCGCCGGCCCCTCGTGCCGCTCTCGCACGCGCCGCAGCGCCGCGCCGACCTCCTGCTTGAGCTCGTGTGGCTCGAGCGGGACGGCGCGACCGTTCTGGCGCAGCACCCACGAGGCGAGCTGGGGGATGGAGGAGTACTCGGTGACGAAGACGTCGTCCTCGAGCGTTCCCGTGGACCCGTACGCCCGGCGCACCCACCAGGCAGTGTCGCCGCGCACCTCGAACCGCGCTGTGCCCACGAGCTCGCCGATCTGCCACGGCGGCCGGCCGCGGTAGCGCTCGACGTCGAAGTCGGTCGGGGCGCGGAAGTCCCGCTCCCGCCGCGTCGCGAACTTGATGTCGCCGCGGATCCGGGAGACGCGGAAGGTACGGATGTCCTCGCGGTCGAGATCCTGGCCGACGACGTACCAGAGCCCGTTGTCGTTGAGCAGCGCGTACGGGTTGAGGGCGCGCTCGCTCACCTCGTCCCGCGAGATCGACCAGTACTCGAAGCGAACCGTCCGCTGCTTCGAGATCGCGTTCTCCAGCTTCGCCAGCCGGCCGGGCGTCTCAGGCGAGTAGTCCGGGTCGAGCACCTCGACGCGGCTCGCCGTCTCCGTCCGCGGCTCGCTGAAGCCGGGCCGCCCGAGGGCGAGGTTCTGGAGCGCGAGGCGGAGCGGCTCGGCGTAGGCGAACTTCCCCTCGAGCAGGTAGAAGGCGGTCTGCAGCGCGGCGAGCTCCTCGTCCTCGAGCTCGAGCTTGGGGAGGAAGTACTGCTCGGAGCGGAGCGTGTACAGCTCCTCGCCGGTGAACTCGTCACGCTGCGACTGCAACGGCACGCCGAGCGAGAGCAGCTCCGCGCGGTCGGAGTAGAAGCGGCGTGCGAAGGCCTCGTCCGACATCTCGGAGTAGCCCTCGACGTTCGACTTCACGTCGCGGGCGGTGATCGCCCGGCGCTCCGCCATCAGGAAGGCGACGAGCGAGAGCTGCCGAATCAGCTTGTCCGTGTCATGCGACACCCGCGCAGGACACTACCGCGCTGCAGCTGTGGATTGCGACTGTGGATAACCGCGCCGCGGGAGCACGCTCTCGCGAGCGCCGAGCTCAGTCACTCCGCGCGGCCGCCGTCAGGCCGCTGCGCGAGTCTCGAGGTGCTGGTGCGAGGGGCAGTAGTCGCGCTCCGGCAGCGGAGTCCGCTGGCACGGCTTGCCCTTGCGGGTGGTGGCCCGGCAGCGGGCGACCCCGCCGTCGAGCAGTCCCGACTCGATCTGCTCCTCGATGAAATCGACGGCCGCCTTCACGCCCTGCTGCACCGCCCAGGCGACCTGCGCCTGCACGGTGATGGGGAAGTGGCGCCGGATGTCCTGGAACAGCGCCCGCTCCGGCTTGGCGAAATAGAGGGGATCCGTGGCCAGGCGCTCCATCGTCTGCTCGCACGCCACGAGCACCGACCGGCGCGCTTCGAGCTGGCTCTCGCGGTCGCCGTAGGGCTCGATCATGTCTTTCACGGACCGATAAATGGCTCGTGAGTACTGATACATACATTGCTGCAACTGGGCAGTTCTCTCTTCAATCACTGGCGTCTACATCTCCTGGTCGGCGGCCCGCAAGCCCTTGTCCGAAGCCAATTTCAGCCGGGCTTCCCCTGAGCCCGGCATCGATCCTACATCGTACACGCCACTGTCACAAAGTCGCCGCATTCGTTGTCCGAAAGGCAAACGCGTGCGCTGCCTCAGACCCGGCGGCTCTCGGCGCCTTCGTCGCCCCCCACTGCCCGCCGCCCGAAACCGACGACCCAGAGGACGGCGAGCACAAGCCCGACGAGCCCGGCTGCGATCCCGACCCACGGGATGACGAACAGGAACACGACCCCGAGCACGATGAAAGCGATCCCTACGCCGATCACGAGATCGACTGTCCCCGCTCGGCCGAAGGGGAAACGTGTGTGGAGGGCTAGGCCTGCAGCACGACGAGCCGCTCCTCGGTCATCTCGCGGATCGTGTAGGCCGGTCCTTCCTTCGTGTTGCCCGAGCCCTTGACGCCGCCGTAGGGCATCTGGTCGGCGCGGAAGGTGGGCGCCTCGTTGACGGTGACGCCTCCGAAGTCGAGCGCCTCGGCTGCGGCGAGAGCCGTGGAGATCGAGGCCGTGAAGATGCCGGCCTGCAGCCCGTACTCGGTGGCGTTCGCCCGCTCGTACGCCTCCGTGAGCGAGTCGACCGCGTTGACCACGCAGACGGGGCCGAAGACCTCGTCGCAGACGACGCGTGCCGTCTCTGGGGCGTCGCCGAGCACGATCGGGCCGAGCGGATCAGCATCGGTCGCGCCCGCGAGGAGCTTCGCGCCGACCGACTGCGCCTCTTCGACCCATTCGACGATCCGGGTGCGGGCTTCGTCGTCGATCACCGGCCCGACGTCGGTCGCCTCGTCGCCGGGGTCGCCGACGACGAGCTTCTCCACCTGCGGGAGGAACCGCTCGAGGAGCCCGTCCCGGGCGGAGCGCTCGACGTAGATCCGCTGGACGGAGATGCAGCTCTGGCCGGCGAAGGAGAAGGCGTTGGCGGCGAGCTTCGTCGCGGCGAGGTCGAGATCGGCGTCGGCGGCCACGACGACGGGCGTCGAGTTGCCGAGCTCGAGCCGCACGCGCTTCCTCGCGGCGCGCTCGGCGATCCCCCAGCCGACGCCGCTCGAGCCCGTGAACGTGATCAGGCGCACCCGCTCGTCCTCGACGAGCACGGCCCCGATCTCGGCCGACGGGCCGACGAGGACGGTGAGCCAGCCGGCCGGGAGGCCCGCCTCCTGCTCGAGCTCGGCGAGTAGCAGCGCCGAGAGCGGCGTCTGGCTGGCCGGCTTGAGCACCACCGGGCAGCCGGCGGCGAGCGCAGGCGCGAGCTTGTGGGCGACGAGGTTGCAGGGGAAGTTGAACGGCGAGATCGCGCCGACGACCCCGACCGGACGGCGCAGCGTGAACGCGATCTTCCCCTCGCCTGCCTCCGAGGCGTCCATCGGCACCGCGTCGCCGGCGAGCTTCCGCGCCTCGACCGCGGCGAACGTGTACGTCGAGACGGCGCGGGACGCCTCGACGCGGGCGGTGCGGATCGGCTTGCCCGCCTCGGCGCAGATCGTCCGCGCCATGTCCTCGTGCCGCTCGCGCAGGAGGCCCGCGACCCGGTCGAGGATCGCCGCGCGCTCGTGCGCCGACAGCGGCGACTCGAGCGCGCGCGCGGCGGCCTCGACCGCCCGCCTGGCGGCATCCGCGCCGGACTTCGGCGCCCGGCCGACGATCTCGCCGTTGTACGGGCTGCGGACCTCGATCTCTTCAGTCGTGGTGGCCATATGCTCCGCTCGTGGTCAGGCGTGACGATATAGGGCGGCACCTGACCAGTGAGGTCGTCTTCGCCGGCGACCGCTGGCCCGGGTTCTCCGACACGATCGAGCATCCGGATGGTCTCGTCCTCGTCGACACCGGGATGATCGACACGACGCCCGAGCTCGACGACGAGTGGCAGCCGACGCCGCACCCGCTGCCCGAGGACCTGGTGAGCCGCGTGGCCGTCGTCGTCAACACGCACCTCCACTTCGACCACTGCGGCGGCAACCGGCTCTTCCCGGGCATCCCGATCCACGTGCAGCGGCGCGAGCTCGCCGACGCGCGCACGGAGGAGGACTACACGGTGCGGGACTGGGTCGACTTCCCCGGCGCGACGTACGTCGAGCACGAGGGCGAGGTGGAGATCCTCCCAGGCGTTCGGCTCGTCCCGGCCCCGGGACACTCCGCGGGGCACCAGGTCGTCGTCGTGGAGACGGACGAGGGGCCGGTCGTGCTCGGCGGCGACGTCGGCTACTCGTTCGCGGAGCTCGAGCGCGGCGACACGCCGGGGCGGCAGCTCGTCCTCGAGCTCGCAGCGCCGACGTATCTCGCGCACGTCGCGGAGCCGCGCGTGCCGCAGCGTCCGTAGTCCTCAGGAGTAGTCGGGCGGGACTCGCTGGGCGAGCGCCAGGAGCACCTTCGACTGGATGGAGGGGACGTCGCGCATCAACGTCCGGAACCCCGAGGCGGTGAGGACGAGGACGCGCGCGGCGCCCCGCGTCCGCACGGTCGCCGTCCGTGGCCCGCCCGTGACGAGGGCGATCTCCCCGAAGAAGTCGCCCGGGCCGAGGCCGGCGACGAGGCGCCCCTTGCGGAGCACGTCGGCCTCGCCGTCCACGAGGATCACAAACTCCCGGCCGCTCGAGCCCTCACGTGTGAGCTCGCGGGCGGTGGGCAGGTCGAGCTCGTCCGCGACCGCCGCGATCTCGCCGAGCTCGCGCTTCGAGCAGCCCGCGAACAGCGGCACCCGCTTCAGGAGCTCGATCTTGGCGTTCTTGCGCAGCATGGGCCGTTACAGTTTCTTGCATGCCGCAGCCCGGCGCAATGATCGTCGATGCCGTTCGTAGTCCGATCGGCAAGAAAAACGGGACGCTCTCGCACATCCGCGGCGACGAGCTCTCCGCGCAGGTCGTGAACGCCCTCGTCGAGCGGAGCGGGGTGGACCCCGCCGAGATCGAGGACGTGCAGTGGGGCTGCGTGACCCAGGTCGACGAGCAGGCGTGGAACATCGGGCGCAACGTCGCGCTCACGGCCGGGTGGCCCGTCTCGGTCGCCGGCACCACGGTCGACCGGCAGTGCGGCTCCTCGATGCAGACGAACTTCAACGCCGCCGCGGCCGTCTGGTCGGGGCAGCTCGACCTCGTCGTTTCGGGCGGCGTCGAGATGATGTCGCGCGTCCCGATGGGCTCGAACAACGGCTCGATGTCGCCGCTCGTCTGGGAGCGCCACGACATCGTGATGCAGGGGATCTCGGCCGAGGAGATCGCGAAGCAGTGGGGCCAGACGCGGGAGGAGCTCGACCGGATCTCGTTCGAGTCGCACCAGCGCGCGGCGCGGGCGATCGACGAGGGGCGCTTCGAGAAGGAGGTCGTGCCGATCGAGCTCGACGTGCCGGCGCCGGACGGGGGCTCGACGCTCGTCCGGACGCGCTTCGCCGTCGACGAGGCGGTGCGGCGCGAGACGACGCTCGAAAAGATGGCGTCCCTGCAGCCGGCCTTCATCCCCGACGGCGTCGTGACGGCCGGGAACTCGTCCCAGATCGTCGACGGCTCGGCGGCGGTGCTCGTGGCGTCGGAGGCGAAGGTGAGCGAGCTCGGGCTCGAGCCGCGGGCGCGCTTCGTCTCGTTCGGCGTCGTCGGCGTCGACCCGCACCTGATGCTGCATGGCAATCCCGAGGCGTCGGCGAAGGCGCTCGCGAAGGCGGGGCTGACCTGGGACGAGATCGACGTGATCGAGGTGAACGAGGCGTTCGCGTCGGTCGTGGCGCAGTTCCTCTCCGACACGGGCCTGCAGGAGCGCTACGACGCCGGCGACGTGAACCCGAGCGGCGGCGGCATCTCCCTCGGGCACCCGCTCGGCGCCACCGGCGCCCGCATCACGGCCACGCTGGTCTCGGAGCTCGAGCGGCGTGACGCGCGCTACGGCCTCGCCACGATGTGCATCGGTTTCGGCCAGGCGATCGCGGCCGTGATCGAGCGGGTCTGATCCCGCCGCTCTACCAGCCGCCCGGGTGGTACGAGACCCGCGCCGGCGGCCAGTAGCTGAGGATCACCGGGCCGATGAGGCTGCTGCGTGGAACCGCGCCCCACCGGCGGGAGTCGCAGGAGTCGGGGCGGTTGTCTCCGAGCAGGAAGTACTCGCCGTTCGGCACCGGCCAGGTCCGGCCGGGGTAGTCGGACGCGTCGCGGAGGCGAGTCTGCGCCGACACGTAGGGCTCCCTCAGCTTCGTCCAGGCGCTCTCGCCCGGCTCGCGGATCCAGATGGAGCCCTTCCTGTCCTCACGCACGGTCTCGGCGGGGAGCCCGATCAGGCGCTTCACGAACGTCATGCCGGCGTCGCCCCGCTCGCAGACGTTCGCCGCAGCCGGAGCCGTGAAGACGACGATCTGGCCGCGCTGCGGACTGCCGAAGTCGTAGGCGAGGCGGTTCACCAGGACGCGGTCGCTCGTCGTCGAGAGGCAACCCGCGCCGGGCCGGGCGCAATGGAGCGTCGGCTCCATCGAGTCGGACGGGATCCGATACGGCTTCGCGACCTTCGCCTCGAAGACGAGCACGAACCCGATCGCAAGGGAGATCGTGAGGAGCCAGTCGACGACCTTACGCCACGGGTCGGGTAGGCGGTTCAGCAGTGGGACGCCCACGGGCCGCAGGATAGACCCGCCGCGGACTCAGTCGTGGCGCGCGAGCCAGTCGCCCACGACCTGCATGTAGCGCTCGCGCTCCTCGACGTGCGGCATGTGGGAGGACTCCTCGAAGCAGACCCACTCCGAGCCGGCGATGCCGTCGAGCAGGATCTGCTGCAGCGCCGGCGTCGCTTCGTCGTGGCGGCCGGAGACGAGCAGCGTCGGAACGCGGATCTCGGGCAGCCGGTCCTTGACCTGCCAGTCCTTGCACGAGCCGATGATGTGGAACTCGCTCGGCCCGTTCATCGTGCGGTACACGGTCGGGTCCTGCTCCAGGAACTCGAACGTCCTCGCCACCTCCGGCGGCCACTCGATCCGGCACACGTGGCGTCCGTAGAAGACGAGACAGGCCTCCATGTACTCCGGGTCGTCGTAGGTGCCCGCCGCCTCGTGCCGGTCGAGCGTCGCCTGCACGTCCTCGGGCAGCTCCGCGCGCAGCCTCCCGGCCTCGCTCGCGAAGTCGGCCCACGACGCGGCGGTGTCGGCGAGGACGAGGGCGCGCAGGCCCGGCGGCTGCATAAGCGCGTACTCCTCGGCGAGGAACCCGCCCCAGGACTGGCCGAGGACGTGGTGGCGGCCGGCGATGCCGAGCGCGTCGACGAGGTTGTGAAGCTCGCGGACGAAGAGGTCCGGGGTCCAGAACTCGGCGCCGCGATCCGGGAAGTGCGTGCTGCGGCCGTTCCCGAGCTGGTCGTAGTGGATCACCGCGCGGCGATCGGCAAGATCGACGAGGGAGAGGAGGTAGTCGTGCGTCCCGCCCGGCCCGCCGTGGAGGACGACGAGCGGCGCCGGAGCGTCGGCGTCGCCGGGACGCAGGTCGCCGGTCACGCGGTACCACGTCTCCGCCCCCTCGAAGGAGACAGTGCCCTCGCTCATCTCCACGTGCGCGACCCTATCCCTCTAGGCTCCGCCGCGTGAAGATCGGAGTCGTAGGGCTGGGGACGATGGGCGCGGGCATCGCGCAGCTCGCGGTCGAGGCGGGGCTCACGACCACCGGCCGCGAGGTCACCGACGAGCTGGGGGAGACCGCCCGCGGCCGGATCGAGCACTTCCTCACACGCAAGGTCGAGAAGGGGCAGATCCATTCGTTCGAGATCGGGCTGCTGACGACGACGACCGACGTCGCCGACCTTTCCGACTGCGACGTCGTGATCGAGGCGATCGTCGAGGAGCTCGAGCCGAAGCGGGAGCTGTTCGCCGAGCTCGAGCGGGTCTGCCGCCCCGACGCCGTGCTCGCGACGAACACGTCGGCGCTCTCGGTCACGGAGATCGCGGGCGCCGTCTCGACGCCCGAGCGCGTCGTGGGCATGCACTTCTTCAACCCGGCGCCCCTGATGCCGCTCGTGGAGATCGTGCGCGCGGAGCGCACCTCCGACGCGGCCTTCGACACGGCGTACGCGCTCGGCGAGCAGCTCGGCAAGCATCCGATCCGCTGCCACGACACGCCCGGCTTCGTCGTCAACCGGATCCTGATCCCGCTCCTGAACGATTGCGTCCGCGTGCTCGACGAGGCGCGGGTGACGCCCGCCGACCTCGACGCCGGGATGAAGCACGGTGCCGGCTGGCCCATGGGCCCGTGCGAGCTCGTCGACCTGGTGGGGATCGACGTGCACGTGCACGCGAGCGAGGCGCTCTGGGAGAAGCTCCGCGAGCCGCGGATGGCGCCGCCGGCGCGCCTCGTCGCCATGGCGAACGCCGGGCTCCTCGGCCGCAAGTCCGGCCGCGGCTTCTACGAGTACGGATAGCCCGGCAGCCGCCGGAGTACCCTGGGAGCGCTCATGCGGCGGATTCTGCTCAGCCTGGCGGGTGTGGCGCTTCTGGCGCTCCTCGCCGCGGCGTTGGCCGACGCCGGGAAGGCAAGGCCCGGGTTCCTCGTCGTGCGGAAGGCGCAGGGCGACGGTGGCCTCTACGGGCCTCCCGTCGTCACCGTCGTCGTGCAGGGCTTCGCGCTCGGTCGGGCCTCGCAAGAGGCGCGGGTCGACATCTACCACCTGCCGTCCGCGAAGGGCGGGGGCGTTCCGCACGCGGTCGGCGCGGACGTCTCCAGCAGAGTCGTGCACTGGCGCCGGTTCACCGGCACGCAGTACAGCGGCAGCGGCTTCCGCTTCAGCGCCATCGGCGGGGCGTACCGGGTTGTGATCCGCGGCTCGGGCGTCTACCTCTTCGCTGGAGGACACGGCACCGTCAAGCTTCACGGCTCCTCGGTCTATCGCGCCGGCGACGGTGCCTACTCGGTCGACGGCCGCGCCTTCCGCTCGCTGCCGGCGGCTCCCCTCGAGCTCCCGATCGGGAACGGGTGAGGACGACGCCCGAGGCGCAGACGATTCTCGTGGTCGAGGACGAGGAGGCAATCGCCTCCTTCGTCGCGGCGTACCTGCGCAAGGACGGCTTCACGGTGCGCATGACCGCGAGCGGCCGCGAGGCGTTGGCCATCGTCGGCACCGAGGCGCCGTCGCTCGTCGTCCTCGACCTGATGCTCCCCGACCTCGACGGGATGGAGGTCTGCCGGCGGATCCGGGAGGCGAGCACGCTGCCGGTCCTGATGCTCACGGCCCGCGACGACGACCTCGACAAGATCGCCGGGCTCGAGGTCGGGGCCGACGACTACCTGACGAAGCCATTCAACCCGCGCGAGCTCGTGGCGCGCGTGCGCGCGATCCTGCGCCGCAGCGCGGAGCGGAATCGACCCGACGGGGGAGTCCTGAAGCACGGCGAGCTCGTGCTCGACGCGGGGCGGCGCGAATGCCACGTGGGGGAGACCGAGATCCGGCTGGCCCCGAAGGAGTTCGACCTGCTCTGGGAGCTGCTCGACCACCGGGGGCTCGTCCTCACCCGCGACCAGCTGCTCGAGCGCGTCTGGGGCTACACGTTCGCCGGCGACACCCGGACGGTCGACGTCCACGTCCGCCAGCTCAGGCGCAAGCTCGGCGACGCTTCGCCGATCGTGACGGTGTGGGGCATCGGCTACAAGGCCGGTCCGCCTCCGGCCGCCGCCGACGACTAGGCAGCCCGTGTTCAGATCACTGCGCTTCCGGATCCCCGCGCTGTTCCTGCTGGGGATCGTGCTCGCGGGCGTCGTCGCGACGCTGATCGCCGTCACCTTCTTCCAGAGCTACACCCGCAAGCACGCGGCCTCGGAGCTGCGGGCTGAGTCGGCCGGTCTCGTGCGGCTCTACGAGGGACAGGCGGGCACCGGGCACGTCTCGCTCAAGAACCTCGAGCTTCCGCTCGGGGGAGATCAGGTCTTCTGGGTGCCGATCGTGCCGGGCGCCACGCTCAACGCCGGGCCCTTGCCGCACCTCCCGCGCAGCGTCGTGCCCGTCGAGAAGGTGCTGGACGGCACCGCCCCGACGTTCAACCTCCACGTCCAGGGCCGCGCGTACTTCGGAGTCGCGCAGGTGGTCCAGCTTGCGGGGATCACCGTCGGGGCGCTCGTGGTCGCGAAGCCGAACTCGGCACTGCGCAGCCGCTGGCTGCAGCTCGTCTGGGAGCTGGCGATCGCGTTCGGGATCGGGATCCCCGTCGCGCTCGCGCTCGTCGTCTACTTCTCGGGCCGGATCGTGCGGCCCATCGAGGCCCTGACGGCGGCGGCGGACGAGGTCGCCGCCGGCCACTACACGGTCGCGCTGCCGGAGAAGACCGGCGGCAGCGAGGTGGAGCGGCTTTCAGCGCGCTTCGGCCAGATGGCGAAGAAGCTCGCGGAGTCGGAGGAGCTCTCGCGTCATTTCCTCATGTCGGTCTCGCACGAGCTGCGGACGCCGTTGACGGCGATCCGCGGCCACGTCGCGGCCCTGCGCGAGGGCGTCATCGACGACGCGGAGGCGCGGCGTCGGTCGCTCGAGGTGATCGCCGAGGAGGCTCTGCGGCTCGAGCGCCTCGTGGGCGACGTCCTCGACCTCGCCAAGCTCGACGCCCGCCGCTTCGCGCTGCTGCGCGAGGAGGTCGACATGCGCGCCCTCTGCGAGCGCGCCTACGCGACGTTCGAGGAGGAGGCAAAGGCCCGTCAGATCGACTACGAGCTCGAGCTCGGGGAGGGCGCCGTCCTCGTCACCGACGGCGACCGGGTCTTGCAGATCGTCACCAACCTGCTCGCGAACGCGCTCCACTGGACGCCGCCCGAGGGCCGAGTCGAGCTCGCGCTCGACAGGCAGGACGGCGAGGTGACGGTTGCGGTCACCGACACAGGCCCCGGGATCGCGCCGCAGTCGCGGGACCGCATCTTCCGCACCTTCTGGTCCGGCGACGGGGGCGGCACGGGGCTCGGGTTGCCCATCGCGCGGGAGCTCGCCCTGGCGCTCGGCGGCCGGCTTGACCTCGAGACGGAGCCCGGCCGCGGGAGCCGGTTCGTGCTCGTCCTGCCGGTGGGAACGTCTCAGCCGGTCTGACGGTCTTCGAGGCGGTAGACCACCGCGCCGTCGCGGGTCAACCCCGCCTCCAGGCGCGCCAGCCGGTCGTCGACGCTTCGCCAGCCGGACGCGACGAGGTCGACGAGCAACGCGAGGTCGTCCACACGAGCGTGCCGCTCGGCGAGAGCGTCGCCCTCGATCCGCTCGAGCCGGCGGATGACCTGACTCATCAGACCGCGAACCTCGGCGAGATGGCGGGAGCTCGGCCGGAACTGCTGGCGCAGCCCGTCCTGGATCGCCTCGGGCAACCCCGCCTCGAACTGCGCTGTCGTCGAGGCGAGCGTCTCGACCGCGGCCCGGGCCCGCTCGAGCGTCGCCTCGATCGCCGCATCGTCGGGCCGGCCGGCGGCGGCCTCGTCGAGCCGCTGCTGCGCGCGTTCGATTGCGTCCAGATCCACGGGCCGAAGATAGAACTCGGGTCGGATGGAGCTGTCGGAGCTCGACTACGAGCTGCCGCGGGAGCTGATCGCGCAGCACCCCGCTGAGCGACGCGACGCGTCGCGGCTGCTCGTCTACGAGCGTGCGACCGGCGCGATCCGGCACCGAACCTTCGCCGAGCTGCCGGAGGAGCTGCCCTTGGCTGGATGCGTCGCCGGCAAAGCCGGCGACGCCCGGCCGAAAGATCGGGAGCTCGTCGTCGTCAACGACACGAGCGTCGTGCCGGCGCGGATCCCGCTGGACGCGCCGCGCGGCGAGGTGCTGCTGCTCGAGCGGCTCCCAGACGGGACCTGGGAGGCGCTCGCGAGACCGACCAGGCGCTTGCGGGCCGGCCGCCGCTACGGGCCGGTCGAGCTGCTCGAGCATCTCGGCGAGGGCCGCTGGCGGCTGCGCCTCGAGGGCGAGCCGGCCGGAGAGACGCCCCTGCCGCCCTACATCACCGAGCCGCTCGGCGATCCCTCCCGCTACCAGACCGTCTACGCGCGCGAGCCCGGCTCGGCGGCCGCGCCGACCGCCGGCCTCCACTTCACGCCGGAGCTGCTCGCGCGGCTCGACCCCGTCCGGGTAACGCTCCACGTCGGCCTCGACACGTTCAGGCGAATCAACGAGGGCCGACTGGAAGACCACCAGATCCACGGCGAGCGCTACGAGGTCGAGCCCGAGGCGTGGGAGCGAATCGAGACGGCCGAGCGCGTCATCGCCGTCGGCACGACGACGGTGCGGGTGCTCGAGACGCTCGCCCGCGGCGGCCCGCTCGCCGGCCGCACGGAACTCTTCATCACGCCCGGCTTCGAGTTCCGGCGCGTGGACGCCCTTCTGACGAACTTCCACCTGCCGCGCTCGACGCTGCTCGCGCTCGTGATGGCCTTCGCCGGCGTTGACCAGACTCGAGCGCTGTACGAGCGGGCCATCGAGGAGCGCTACCGCTTCTATTCCTT
>JBJMKE010000062.1:0-17748 GCA_045806005.1 Gaiellaceae bacterium | reverse complement strand
TCATGAACGCCGACGGCTCGAACCAGCGTCCGTTGTTCAACGAGGACGCCAGCTACAACGACTTCCAGGGCAACTGGTCCCCCGACGGAAGCCGGGCGATCTTCAGGCGTTGCAGCAACGTGAAGGAGGAGTGCGCGATCTACACCGTCAAGCTGGACGGCCATGGGCTGACACAGATCACGCAACCGAGCCAGAACGCGAAGGGCAACAACTTCGACGTGAAGCCCGAGTTCTCGCCGGACGGCAAGACCATCTCGTTCTCGAGCTTCAACCGCGGCGGAGTGCAAAACGGGATCTACCTGATGGGCACTCACGGCGCTGGCATCCACCTGATCACCCCCACCGCGCTCGGAGCCGTCGATGCCGACTGGGCACCGGACGGCTCGAAGATCGCCTTCTGGACGCACTGCTGCGACACGCAGACCTCCACGATCGACACGATGAACCCCGACGGCAGCGGCATCACGACGCTGACCTTTCCCGGGGCGTCCCACGACTTCGGCCCGAGCTATTCGCCCCAGGGCGACATGATCGTGTTCGAGCGGGACGCGCCAGACTTCTCCACCTCCGACATCGAGACGATCCCGGCCGGCGGCGGCACCCCGACGGTCCTCGCGACGGACGCCGGCAAGCCGAGCTGGGGAACGGCGCCATGAGCAGCCTACGAGCGGCTCGAGCTGCTGGGGGCGGAAGGAGGGACGGAATGGAAACCAGAACCGCTAAGTGGCGGGCAACGCGCTCCCTGACGTTTTTTGCGCTCCTTGTTGCGCTCGCCGCCGTGTTTGCACTTCCGGCGGGAGCGAGTCCACGCGGCACGAACGGGAAGCTCGCTTTCGGCCTGTACAACCCGCTGCTTGGGGATACGCAGGTGAACGTCATCAATCCAGACGGCACGGGCCAGCGGCTCGTCCAGGCACCGACGGATACGGGCGAGAGCCCGATGTGGTTCCCGGACGGGATCCATGTTGCGACCGGCGGGGCGCCCGATCTGCCGGGCGGCGGTTCGCGGATCATCAACATCGCCGACGGAACGTGGCGCGACGTTGGCGGGCAGGACCCGAATCTGTTCAACCCCTGTGGAACCCCGTCGCCCGACGGGGCGTTGCTTCTCTGCGAGACGTTTAGCGAGGATGGGAGCCAGAACGGCATCCACACGATCCGCTCCTCTGATGGCGGCGGCCTCGCGCAGATCACCTCCAACCCGGGCGGCGACGACATACCCGGCGGCTGGTCGCCGAACGGTAAGAGGATCGTCTTCCAGCGGTATGACTCGAATTTCAACTCCGAAGGCTTGTTCGTCGTCAACACGAACGGGAGCGGGCTCAAGCACATCACACCTGCGGGCTTCGAGGATCTGAGTTCGACTGGCGACTGGTCGCCGCAGGGAAACGAGATCGTCTTCTCGGTTCATCTGACGCCTGACGTGCACAGCTCGATCTGGGTCGTGCACTCCGACGGCAGCGGCCTGAACGAGATCAACGTCCAGCCAACTTCGGCCTGCGGGGGCGCGAACGCCGACCCCGACGCCCAAGGCTGCAACCACACAGTGTGGTCCCCCGACGGGACGAAGATCGCATTCGTCAGGTCACACTCCAACATCGTCGACGGCGAGCTCTACACCGTGAACGTCGACGGTGCGGGCTTGACGCAGGTCACGCATACCCCCGGAGTGGATAGCGTCGACTGGGGCACTCACCCGTCGGTCGGATAGGGCGTTCGGGCGGGAACCTGGCCAGCGGGCGGCTCAACCGAGCCGCCCGCGGTTTGCGTGACAAGGCTCGGAGGTGGGAGGCCCGGGACTCAAGTCGTCTGCCAACAAAAACCCCGCCTGAGCGGGGCTTTCCAAAGCGGATGGGACTGGAACCCACGACCTTCTGCATGGCAAGGGCGATGCCCGAGGCGAACCGACACGAACCGACGGGCAGGCTGACTAAAACCTGACTGAGCCGCTGCGCCGCGCGACCTTCTGTGCTCATATGCAGACGGTCATCGGATGCCTGCCCGCTCCCCACGGTCGAGTACGTCGCTAACGACCGTCGCCGTCGCGGCCGACGCGCATAGACCTTCAGCGTGAACCCGGCGTCGGCGTGGCCGACGAGCTGCGCGAGCGTCGTCGCGGGCAGTTCGAGGTTCTAGCCGCCAGCGCCAAAGCCGTCGACGCGCTCGGGATGGATCTGGATGATCACGCGCCGCTCACCTGGCCCGAGGTACGGGTATTTGTCCTCCCCCAAATACTTCTTCGCCAGCTTGTCGATGTGCTCGAACGCGCCCTCCTCAACGAGTTCGGCGCTGCCACTCACCATCACATAGCCCGCCTGCTGGTCTGCGGCGGGCAGGACGGTCACCGTCGCTCGCGGATCGCGCTCGATGTTCGTAACCTTCGTCCTCCCATAGGCGCTGTTGACAAGCACGTTCTCGCCGTCGTAGTCGACCCAGACAGGCGTCGCATGCGGCGAGCCGTCCTCGCGCAGGGTCGCGATCACGCCCCAGTTGCGGTCGGTGAAGAGCTTCGCCTGCTTCTCGTTCAGCTTGCCCATCGGTGGCCCTCTATGTCGTCACCTGGCTCTGAGCAACCGAAACGCTTGCAAAAGCGCTTGCAGAACGATCCCGATCCGGTGCTCCACCGAGCACGACCAACAAAAAACCCCGCTTGAGCGGGGCTTTCCTAGAGCGGATGATGGGACTCGAACCCACGACCTTCTGCATGGCAAGCAGACGCTCTAGCCAACTGAGCTACATCCGCGTGGGACGGGCATTCTAGCCGAGGTCGGCCGCGTCCAGGGCCTCGTTCACGAGCCGGTCGGCGAGCTCGTTCTGCTCCCGCCGGACGGCCGTGTAGCTCACCTTTTCGAGCAAGCGCGCCAGCCGTGCCGCGGCGAGCGAGAGCTCGCGGAGCGCCTCGTTCTTGACCCGGTACTCGCCGTTCATCTGCTTCACCAGCAGCTCCGAGTCGGAGACGACCTCGACCTCGGCCACCTGCAGCTCGGCGGCCCGCTCGAGGCCGGCGACGAGGCCGCGGTACTCGGCGACGTTGTTGGTCGCGACCCCGATCGCCTCGCCGTGGGCGGCGAGCACCGTTCCGTCCTCCGCCTCGAGGACGTAGCCGAACGCGGCCGGCCCCGGGTTGCCCCGCGCGCCGCCGTCGGTGAAGAGGCGTGCCTTCACGAGAGCAGCTCGTACACGTCGAAAGCGGGCTCCTCGTACGGGTGCGCGCGCCGGAGCGCGGCGAGCACCTCGTCCTGCCGCTCCACGGGGAAAACGGTCTCGAGCCGCAGCTCGGCGACGCGCTCCTCGCGCCCAGCCCGGCCGACGTTCGGCGACGTCCCCTCGCCGCCGAGGAAGGTGCCCGTCCCCTCCGTGTACCACGAGCAGTGCTCGTAGCCGCCGATCCGCCCCGCGCCGGCGGCGAAGAGCGCCTCGCGAACGGCGTCGAGCGCCTCGCGCGGCACGAACACGATCAGCTTCCGGTTCATGCGAGCACATCATCGACGGCCTGCAGCGTCCCTGCATCGAGGTCGATGCCGGACGCGGCCGCGTTGTCCCGCAGCTGCTCGGGGCGCGAGGAGCCCACGATGGCGCTCGCCACGTTGGGCTCGCGCAGGATCCAGGCCAGCGCCAGCTGGGCCATCGTGATGCCGGGCCCGTCGGCGATCGGTCGCAGCCGCTGCACGCGCTCGAGTACGTCGTCGCCGAGATATTCCGACATCCACTCGTCACGGTCGTGGGCCCGCGTCCCCTCCGCGAACGACTCGCCCGGCCGGTACTTGCCGCTGAGCACGCCCTGCGCCAGCGGCGAATAGACGATCTGCGAGACGCCGTTCTCGCGCGAGGCGGGGATCACGTCCTGCTCGGGCTCGCGGTAGAGGAGCGAGTACTCGGGCTGCGAGGAGACGATCTTCGCGAAGCCCTGCTCGCGCGAGAGCTCGACCGCGCGCCGGATCTGGTCGCCGTCCCAGTTCGAGACGCCGATGTACCGCGCCTTGCCGGCGTCGACGACCTCGGTGAACGCCCCGAGGGTCTCCTCCATCGGCACGTCGGAGTCGAAGGCATGCGCCTGGTAGAGGTCGACGTGATCGAGCCGCAGCCGGCCGAGCGAGTCGTCGATCTGCTTCAGGATCTGTTCGCGCGAGAGGCCGCGGTCGCCGCTCGGCATCCGGGCCCAGACCTTGGTCGCGACGACGAAGGAGTCGCGCGGGCGGCCCGCGAGCGCACGGCCGAGCGTCTCCTCGGAACGGCCCTCGCTGTAGACGTTCGCCGTGTCGAAGAAGTTGATGCCGCACTCGAACGCCGTGTCGACGAGGGCCGCCGCGGCGGCGTCGTCGAGACTGCCGCCGAACGTCGTCCACGTGCCGAGGCAGATCTCCGAGACCCGGAGGTCGCTGTCCCCGAGCGGCCGGTATTCCACTAGGGCTCGGTGTCGATCTGGGCGCGCTGCAGCCGGCCGGAGTAGTCGACGTAGATCGACTTCCACTCCGTGAACACGTCGAGCGCGGCCTGGCCCGCCTCGCGGTGCCCGTTGCCGGTGTCCTTCGTGCCGCCGAACGGCAGGTGCACCTCGGCGCCGATCGTGCCGGCGTTGACGTACGTGATGCCGGCCTCGAGGTCGCGCATGGCGCGGAAGGCGGCGTTGACGTCCTGGGTGAAGATCGAGGACGATAGGCCGTACTTGATCCCGTTCGAGACGCGGATCGCCTCGTCGAGGTCGGCCACCGGGATGAGCGCGGTGGTCGGGCCGAAGATCTCCTCCTGCGCGATCCGCATCTGCGGGTCGACGTCGGCGAACACGGTCGGGCGGTAGAAGAAGCCCTTGCCGAGGTCGCCGTCGCCCGCGATCTCGCCGCCGGTGAGGAGCTTCGCGCCCTCGTCCTTGCCGATGCCGGTGTAGGAGTGGATCTTCTCGAGCGCCGTCTTGTTGATCACCGGGCCGATGTCGGTGTCGTCTTCCCAACCCGGGCCGAGCCGTAGCTTCTCGACGCGCTCGACGAGCCGCTTCTGGAGCTCGTCGTAGGCGCCCCTCTGGACGATCACCCGCGAGGCGGCGGTGCAGCGCTGGCCCGAGGTGCCGAAGGCCGACCAGAGGATCCCGTCGACGGCGAGCTCGAGGTCCGCGTCGTCGAGCACGATGATGGCGTTCTTGCCGCCGAGCTCGAGGTGGACGTGGGTGAGCGTCTCCGCCGCCGCCTTGAGTACCTCGACGCCGGTCTCCCGCGAGCCGGTGAGCGTGATCACGCGGACGTCGGGGTGGCGCACCATCCGCTCGCCGACCGTGCCGCCGCCGCCGTGGACGATGTTGACGACGCCGCTCGGGATGCCGGACTCGGCGAGGAGCTCGACGAAGCGCTCGGCGAGGGCGGGCGTGTCCGTGGCCGGCTTGAGCACGACCGTGTTGCCGCAGACGAGCGCCGGGATGAGCTTCCACGAAGGGATCGCGACGGGGAAGTTCCACGGCGTGATCGCGCCGACGACGCCGATCGGCTGGCGGATGCTCATGTTCCACTTGTCGCGGAGCTCGGACGGCGTCGTGTGGCCGAAGAGGCGCCTGCCCTCGCCGGCCATGTAGTAGGTGATGTCGATCGCCTCCTGGACGTCGCCGCCCGCCTCGGCCTTCACCTTCCCCATCTCGCGCGTCATCAGGTTGGTGAGCGCCTGCTTTTCCTGCTCGAGGAGCCGCGCGAGGCGGAAGAGGATCTCGCCGCGTTTCGGCGCCGGCACGAGCCGCCAGTCCGCGAATGCCTCCTTCGCGACCGCGACCGCGCGGTCGACGTCCTCGGCCCCGGAGCGCGGGAAGATCCCGATCGTCTCCCCGGTCGCGGGGCTCGTGCTCTCGAACGTCTCGCCGGAAGCGGCGTCCACCCACTCGCCGCCGATGAGGTTCTTGAAGGTCTGCGCTGCCGTGGTCGCCATGGAGGCGAGCCTAGCGTCCGCTACCCGAGGCCGGTAGCAGCCACCGTCACGTGCGAGTAACGCATTCCGCACGTCTCCGTGACGCGCCGCTTGGTTGCGATGCAAGAACCGGCAGAGCTCGTGACGCTTTCGTGACGGTGCCTGCTACCGGCCTTTCGGCACGCCGTGGGCCGCGGCCCTCGGAGGAGCGCTATTCGGGGGCGTCGGTGTCCGGGAATTTGCCCGGGTGGGCGCGGCGGCGGTCGCGCACCTTGCGCTGCTCGCTCTCTTCGAGGCGCTGCTCGCCCTCGTTGCGGCGGTCCTTGCCCTCGCGGCGGTCGACGATGACGGTCACGTTCGGGTTGTCCCTGTAGTAGTCGACCATCTTGTCGTAGAGCTCGTCGGCGAGCTCGCGGGGAATGACGCAATAGATCATCGCCGTCGGATTGTAGGTCGGAAATCGGCTTGCGCTACCCGACCGCCCGGGTATAAGAGGCACATGCTGCGCCGGCACCTCTGGTGGCTCGCGCCCCTCGCCGGCGCCGCGGTCGCGGGAGTGGTCGTCGCGGCCGTCTCGCTCGGCGGCGGCGGCTCGTCGACGCAGACGGTGACCACGGGCCGGGCGCACCTCCACCCCGCGGCGGCGGCGCTCGCGTTTCAGACCGCGATCACGGACGTCGTGCACCGGCTGTCGCCGTCGGTCGTCCAGATCCAGAGCCCGCAGGGGATCGGCTCAGGGGTGGTCTTCGACTCGAACGGCGACGTCGTCACGAACAACCACGTCGTCGGCAACGGCAGCGGCCCGCTCACGGTCACGGCCGGAGCGCACTCCTACGGCGCGGCGCTCGTCGGCCGGTTCGCACCCGACGACCTCGCCGTCGTCCACGTCTCCGGAGGACATCTCACGCCGGCGGCGTTCGCCGATTCGAGCGCGCTCGAGGTCGGGGACGTCGCCATCGCCATCGGCAACCCGCTCGGCCTGCGCTCGAGCGTCACCGAGGGGATCGTCAGCGCCTTCCGGCAGGGCGTCTCGGAGGGGAATGGGGTCGCGCTGCCGCTCATGGTCCAGACGAGCGCCGCGATCAATCCGGGCAACTCGGGCGGCGCCCTCTCCGATCTCGAGGGCCGCGTGATCGGCATCCCGACCCTCGCGGCGACCGACCCCGAGCTCGGCGGCACCGCGCCGGGGATCGGCTTCGCCATCCCGAGCAACCTGGTCAAGGACATCGCGACGCAGATCATCAAGAACGGCCACGTCGTCAACTCGCACCGGGCCTACCTCGGCGTGCAGATCGGCGACACGGGCGGCTCGGGCGTCTACATCCAGACCGTCACCGCCGGCGGCCCCGCGGCGAAGGCCGGACTGAAGCCGGGCGACGTGATCACGTCCGTGAACGGGCATCCCACGGCCACCGTCGACGAGCTGACGAGCGTCGTCTCGGAGATCAAGCCGGGGACGACCGTCCGCCTCGAGATCGTGACCCAGAGCGGGAAGCACGCGACCGTGCACCTGACGCTCGGCGAGTTTCCGGGTAGCGGCTAGATCCGGGCGATGGCGGGGACGAGACGGCCCTCGTCCTCGACGTCCGCGTTCCAGTCCTTGAAGCCCTGGTCGAGCTCCTCGAGCTCGTGCCCGCGCCGCTCGAGCCGCACCGGCTGCGCCGAGTCGGGGCTGACCCGGTACTGGTACCACGAGAGCTCCCAGGCAACGGTCACGGCGAGTTCGCCCGACGTGCCGGAGAGCGGCACGATGCTTGCCTGCGGCTGACCGAGGCTCTTCGCGATGCCGCCGACGGTGCGGCGGTAGGCGCTGCCGTTGAACAGGTCGGCGGCCTCGAGGAGCAAGACCTCGCCCTCGGAGAGCCGGCGCAGGATCGGCTCCTGGTGCGCGAGCGCATCCTCGTTCGAGGCCCGCGTCAGACCGAGGAGCTCGACGAGATTGCGCTTGCGCCGCCGGCGGCGCCCGCCGTCGACGGTGGGCGTCGTCGGCGCGCCTTCCCTGATCCAGCCCGCCTCGACGGCCAGCTCCTGGCAGAGCGGGCAGACGTCCACGAGCTCGGCCCCCTCGTCCGGAGCGAAGCGCACGGCCCGCTCACCCATAAGGAGGCTCCGCTCGCACACCGCGCAGGTGCGTGTCGTCGCGACGTTGGTCACTCGCATCCCTGGCGAGTTTAGCCAGGCTTGCCAAGCTCCCTGCAAACCGGCTACTGTCTCTTACATGTGTGTTTTACATGTAGCGCGGCTGTGAGAGGCCACCGGGCACGGCGCCACCACCACGGCCGCTGGCGGGTCCTGGCGCGGGTCGAGCGGTTCGCCGAGCCCGCGCTGCTGCTCCTCCTGCGGGAGCGCCCCGGGCACGGGTACGACCTGCTCGAGCGGCTGCCCGAGCTGACCGGCGAGGCGCGGATCGAGATGGGGAACCTCTACCGGCTCCTGCGCGGGCTCGAGGAGGAAGGGCTCGTCTTGTCGGAGTGGGACGACTCCTCCCCCGGTCCCGCCAAGCGCCGCTACGCCGTCACGCCCGAGGGCGAGCAGCTGCTCGAGCGCTGGGTCGAGGCGCTACGCCGCTCGCAAGAGCGGACTTCCCGCTTCATCGAACGCTACGAGGAGAGGAGGTGAACATGCACCACCGTCATTCCCGGGGCCGCGGCCCGCGGATGTTCTTTCGCGGCCCGTTCCCGAGCCGTCCGGAGCTGATCGAGCGCCTGGAGTCCTTCCAGCGCGATCTCGAGCAGCAGCTCGCGGACGTCGCCGACGTGCTCGCGCACCTGCGCGACCGCGCGGACGAGCCACAGCAGCAGGTCTGAGCGCGCGCGGCGGGCTGGCGCGCGTCAGCCCGCCAGAGCGCCCGCCACGAACTCCGCGATCGCGGCCGTGAACGCGTGGCGGCTCGCCTCCCACGCGTAGAACATGTGCCCGCCCTCGAAGTGACGGACGGTCAGCCGGCCCGCGGTGTCCGGGTCGAAGCGCATCAGGTTGCGGAGCCGGTTGCTCGCGTAGTACGGCGTCGCCATGTCGTAGCGGCCGTGCGTGAGGAAGGCCCGCATGTGCGGGTTGAGCGCCATCCCGTAGCGGAAGGAGTCGGTCGCGCCCTCTGGCGGCGCGAAGAAGTGCCGCTTCGTGTCCTCCTTCCACGCCTCGTTCACCTCGAGGCTGAGCAGGCGGTACTCGCGGTCGGTGCGAACCCCGATCTCGGATCGCAGCTGCCGGTTGATCGCCGCGGTGTACGCGGGCGAGATCCCTGCGAGCGTGGGATCGGGCGCGTCGTGCTCAGGCCGGTCGGGGAACGGATCGGTCGCGGTGATCGTGACGTCGTAGAAGCCGGCGACCTTCCGCTCGTCGCGCAGTAGCTCGCGCGCGTAGACGATCGGCGAGATACGGCCCTCGGCGCGCGTCACGACCTCGACCGGAAGGCCGACGAGGGCGGCAAGCTGCCCGAGCGTGTGCGCCCGCTCCTGCGCGCCGAGCGAGGCGCCCCGGATGAGGAAGGCGGCGTAGTCGCCGCTCGCGAACTCCTCGGCTCCGGCGAGCACCTCGTCGAGCGGCGTTCCCGCCGGGAAGGCGCGGGACCGCCCGTGGAACGCGGCGCCCGCGGCCATCGTCGGCAGCAGGTCGACCCACCCGGTCACGCCGTAGTCGCTCCCGACGAGATCGGTCAGCTCGAGCGCCGGCGAGATCAGGATCGCCCCGTTGAGCCCGATGCCGGTCTCCTCCTGGAGCATCCGCACAAGCCGTCCGACGCGGTAGCCCCCGTAGCTCTCGCCGGCGATGAAGACCGGCGAGCCCCAGCGGTCGTGCTCGGAGAGCCAGCGCGCCATGAACTCGCAGAGCGACTCGAGATCGCGCTTCTGGCCGAAGTACTCGTCCGGATCCGGCTTCTCGTCGGAGCCCGGCTTGCCCTTGCCCTCCGGCTTCTCCTCCTTCTCCTTGCGCTCGGGCTCGATGATGCGGCTGAAGCCGGTGCCGACAGGGTCGACGAAGACGAGGTCGGCGAACGCGAGCCACGAGGACTCGTTCTGGACGAGTTGCGGCGGCGGGGCGGGCACCGTCCCGTCGGCCGGGAACGCGACCCGCTGCGGGCCGACGGCGCCCATGTGCAGGTACGCCGACGACGCGCCGGGACCGCCGTTGAAGACGAACGCGACCGGCCGCGTGCGGTCGTCCGCGGCGACGTAGGAGACCGAGAAGATCTCGGCGGACGGCTTCTCCTTCTTGCGCAGGACGAGCCACTTCGCCGTCGCCTTGTACTCGAGCGGCTCCGCGCCGCCCGTCCAGCGCGCCGTCGTCTCCGCCCCGGGCGGAGGCTCGTGATCGGGCTTCTGCTCGTCGTCCGCCACGAGCGCGGACGCTACACCTTCGCTTCCTCGCGCTCCTTCTTCGTCTGCTCGATGATCTTCTGCGCGACGTGCGTCGGCACTTCCTCGTAACGCAGGAAGTGCATCGAGTAGTCGCCGCGGCCGCCCGTCATCGAGGTCAGCGCCTGCGAATAGGTGAGGACCTCGGCCATCGGCACCTCGGCCTGGATCGTGGTGTTGCCGCCCGCGGGCTCCATGCCCTGCAGCCGGCCGCGCCGCGAGTTGAGGTCGCCGTTCACGGCGCCCACGGTGTCGTCGGGCACCGTCACCTCGAGCTGCATGATCGGCTCGAGGAGCACGGGATCCGCCTTCTGGTACGCCTCCTTGAAGGCCATCGAGCCGGCGATCTTGAACGCCATCTCCGAGGAGTCGACGTTGTGCTCCATCCCGTCGACGAGGAACACGCGCACGCCCTGGATCGGCGCGCCGGCGAGCTCGCCGTGCTCCATCGCCTCGCGGATCCCCTTGTCGACCGCGGGCCGGAAGCTTTGGGAGATCACGCCGCCGACGATCTTGTCGACGAACTCGTAGCCGAGCTCGCCGTCCTCCGCCGGCAGCGGCTCGATCCGGATCGCGCAGTCGCCGAACTGGCCGCGGCCGCCGGTCTGCTTCTTGTAGCGGTGCCGGGCGGTCGCCTCCTTGCGGATCGTCTCCTTGTACGGGACGCGCGGCGGATGGAGCTCGACGTCGACGTGGAAGCGTGTCTTGAGGCGGTCGACGGCGACCTCGACCTGCATCTGCGAGAGGCCGGAGAGGAGCTGCTCACCGGTCTGGGGGTCGCGGCGCATGATCAGCGTCGGGTCCTCCTCGCTCAGGCGCCGGAGGCCGGTCCCCATCTTCTCCTCGTCGCCCTTCGCCTGGGGCGTGATCGCGAAGGCCATCACGGGCTCGGGGAAGTCGATGTGCGGCGGCTCGACCGCGACCTCGTGGTCGACGAGCACGTCGCCGGTGACGACGTCCTTGAGCTTCGCCACCGCGCCGAGGTCGCCGACGCCGAGCGCCTCGACCGTCTCGGTGTCTTTGCCCTGGAGGAGGAGCACCTGGCCGAGGCGCTCCTTGGCGTGGGTGCGCGGGTCGACGAGCGTCGTGTCGCCCGAGACGGGGCCGGCGAGGACGCGGAAGCAGCTGATCCGGCCGGTGAACGGGTCGGCGATCGTCTTGAAGATGAAGACGGCCTGCTTCGCGTCGCCGAACTCGATCGTCGTCCCCTTCTTGGCCGGCGACGGGACGCCCTCGACGAGCAGGTCGAGGAGCGCGGTCGTGCCGAGGTTCTTCGAGGCGACGGCGCACGCGACCGGATAGAGCTCGTCGCGCGTGACCGCCTGCTTCAGCGCCGCCGCGACCGCCTCGACGTCCAGCTCCTCCCCGTCGAGGTAGCGGGCCATGAGGTCCTCGTCCGTCTCGACGACCGCGTCGAGGAGCTTCTCCCGGTGCTCCGCCACGAGGTCGGCCATCGAGTCGGGAATTGGCTGCGGGCCGCCCTCGCGCCCGCCCGCCGGGTCCAGGTAGGCGCACATGTGGAGGAGGTCGACGATCCCGGTCAGCTCGTGCTCGGCGCCGATCGGGAGCTCGATCGCGACGCACCGGTCGGAGAGCTGCTGCCGCGCCGCCTCGAGCACGCGGAAGAAGTCGGCGCGCTCGCGGTCGAGCATGTTGACGACGAGGACGCGCGAGAGCTCCTGCTCCTCGGCGCGCTGCCAGACGCGCGAGGTGTTGACCTCGACCCCCATCACGCCGCTCAGGACGACGACGACTCCCTCGACGACCCGCAGCGCCGCGTACGTATCGGCCTGGAACCCCGCGTCGCCCGGCGTGTCGACGAGGTTGATCTTGCGGTCCTTCCACTCGAGATGGCAGAGCGAGCCCGAGAGGGACATCGCGCGACGCTGCTCGTGCTCGTCCCAGTCGGAGACGGTCGTCCCCTGCTCCACGCTGCCGAGCCGGTTCGTCTTCTCCGCCTGGAAGAGCAGCGCCTCGACGAGCGAGGTCTTCCCGACCCCACGGTGGCCGGTGACTGCGATGTTGCGGATCTTCGCGGGCTCGGTGGCAGGCATGCGGGGCGTTCCTCCTCGGTCGCTTCGGCCCGCATCGTATCCCTGCCGACGAGCCGCGCCAGCGACTAGAGGGCGGCGTGCGCGCCGGCCGAGGCGAGGTGCGCCTTGAGCCGGAGAATCGCCTTCGTGTGGAGCTGGGAGACGCGCGACTCGGTGACCCCGAGCACCTCCCCGATCTCGCGCAGGGTCAGCTCCTCGTAGTAATAGAGCGTGACGACGAGCTTCTCTCGCTCGGGGAGCCGCGCGATGGCATCGGCGAGCGCCTCCTTCTGCTCGGTCACGGACAGGGTGCCCTGCGGGTCGGGCGCGCGCTCGTCCTCGATCGTGTCGATGAGCGCGACCTGGTCGCCGCCGGAGCCGGAGACCGTCCAGAGCTCGTCGAGCGCCGCGATCGAGGAGCGGGAGATCTCGCCGAGGCTCTCCTCGAGCTCGTCCACGGTGATCCCCAGCTTCTTCGCGATCTCCTCGTCGGTCGGCGCGCGGCCGAGCCGAGCCTCGAGCTCGCCGATCGCGCGCTCGATGTGGCGCGCGCGGGCGCGAACGGAGCGCGGCACCCAGTCCATGGAGCGCAGCTCGTCGATGATCTGCCCTTTGATCCGGGCCATGGCGTAGGTCTCGAACTTCACGTCCCGCGCCGGGTCGTAACGCTGGATGGCGCCGATCAGCCCCAGCAGCCCGTACGAGACGAGGTCGCCCTCGTCGACGTGGGCGGGCAGCCCCGAGCCGAGCCGGCCGGCGACGTACTTCACGAGCGGCGCGTACGTGAGGATGAGGCGGTCGCGGATCTTCTCGTCGCCCGTACGCCGGTACTCGAGCCAGAGCTGCTGTGTCTCGTCGGCCCGTGTCGTCATCGCCCGAGAGAATACGGCGTTTCCCGGCGGACTCCTCAGTGGCGGCGCCGGAAGGCGCTCGCCGAGAGCGTGGCGAGCCATACCGCCACGGCTGCCGCAGCGACGCCGACGACGACGCGCCGGGCGTCCTCCCCGCCCGCGAACGCGTAGCCCGCGACGGCCGCGAGCGCGGCCCCGAGCACCGCGAACAGGATCCCGAGCGCGCGCCGCTGCATGCGGCGAGCGTACTGCTACCCGAAAACAGCCCCGGTACACTCGATCGCAGCACAGGGGCGTAGCTCAGTTGGTAGAGCGGCGGTCTCCAAAACCGTAGGTCGGGGGTTCGAGTCCCTCCGCCCCTGCTGCTCTAGTGGCGCTTCCCGCGGCTGAGAACGAGGTGCACCTTCGCGCCCCTTGCGAGTTGCCGGCCGGCTTTCGGCTTCTGGGAGATCACTGCGCCCTTCTTCACGTGCTTCGAGTACGCGCGCGCGATCGTGCCCGCCCGGCAGCTGTACGCGACGAGCCGGCTCCTCGCCTTGGCGAGGGCCAATCGAGTCACGTTCGGGACGAGGCAGTGGTCGAGGCGAAAGTCGGCGACGTCGAGGTCGTCGGAGTTCGCCATCTGGAACGTGCAGGTGCTCTCCGAGTCGTCGCAACCGGACGACAAAGGCCAGCCGGCGAAGTACGAGCCCGGGGCGGGCGTCGCCGTGAGCGTGACCTCGGAGTCGACTCCGAACAGCCCGGCGCACGTCCCCGGACAGCTGATTGCCGCAGGGATTGACGTCACCGTCCCGGCGCCCCTGCCGGTCAGCCGCACTTGGAGCTTCTGGCCCACCGCGAACGAGCCCTGGATGGAGAGGCTCCTGGTCGCAGCGATCACGCAGGCGCCGTACCCCGAGCAGTCACCGGTCCAGCCGATGAAGGCGGAGCTCGACGCAGGGGTTGGAGTGAGGGTCACGACTGCCCCGTACTTGAAGAACGCCTGGCGTGCCTGACCCGGGCCGACGGTGAGCTGCGTGCCGGGCCCGCTGACCGTGATCGTCCCACTCGCGCCCGGCTGAGGCCCGTTCAACACGTCCACGCTCTCCATGACCACGTTGAAGGTGGCTCTGATCGAGTCGGCCTGGTTCATCGTGACCTTGCAGGGCGCCGTGGTCCCCATGCATGGTGGAGGCCAGCCCGTGCTGTACCACCCGGCGAAGGACGACCCGGTAGCCGCCGTCGCCGTCAGCGTGACCGTCGTGCCGGCCGTGAAGTCGTACGAGCACGTCCCGGGACAGTGGATGCCCGCGGGACTCGAGGTCACGCTCCCGGAGCCCGTGCCGTTCACCGTCACGGTGAGCTTGTACGTGGCCGCACTCGCGGCAGGGGCCCCCGCGCGCGCCGCTGCGCTCGCGGGAACGAGTGCGAGAGAGAGAGAGGCGCCACCAGGAGAACGATGCGCCCGAGGCGATGACCGGTCACGGCCGCATCATGATCCGAAGCAAACGGGCCCGCAACTCAGGGCGCCGGCTGCCCCAGCGGCGAGGTTCGCTAGGGGCGCCGGAACTCGTCGTCGCTATGAGGCACCGCTCCCGGCCCCATCCCCATCCCCGGGGCCTCGTCGTACGTGGCGTTGAGGTTCTCGGCGATCATCGGGTCCGGGACCTCGGCGCGCTCCTCGTCCGAGAGCGGGTGGTCGTCGTCGTACTCGGCGGGCTTCCACCAGCGGCGAAATCGTTCGCGAAGGTTCATGTCGGACAGTGTCCCACCCTCGTCGTCCGCTTAAAGGGACATTGGCCGAACCCGGGCAGGGTACTCACGCCGACTCGCCCGCCGCGAGCTTCGCGCTCATCTTGATCGCCTTCACCGCGCCCGTCGCACCCGCCTGGAGCACGAGCCCGAGCGTGAGAAGGACGACGCCGAGCGGGAAGAGGACGCTCGACCCGAGCGCCAGGATCCCCAGCCTCCCGATCAGGTAGGCGGGGCTGCAGATGAGCGCGCCGAGGGTTCCGCCGATCGCCGCCGTCGCCAGCTTGTCGCGCCGGGAGCCGCCGGGCCTGATCCCGACGATCCGCGCCGGGACGGTGACGTAGGTGAGCATCATCACGCCGATCACGATCCCGAGCGAGACGACGAACCAGTGCACGCCCCAGCGCGGGACCACGATCGCCGAGAAGCCGAGGGAGAGGCCGACGACGAGCCCCACCCCGAGGATGACGCGGAGGTGTCGCCGCGCGAGCCCGAACGCCGGACGGATCTGGGGCGTCCCGGGCTGGGAGATCGCGAAGGCGAACACGGCGTTGAGGTAGAAGCCGGCTACGGTCACGAGGGCGATCGCCAGGACGAGCAGGAGCTCGGCGCCGCCGTGCCAGGTGTGGAACTCCTTCCCCTTGAACGTGTGCGCCTTGAGGTCGAGCAGCGCGAGCCAGATCCACATCGCCGGCAGCACCTGGATCAGCGTCAGCCGCCAGTTGGAGAACAGCAGCCTCAGCCCCTGGAAGAGCATCAGGAAGGCCCCGAGCGCGAACACGAGGGGAGCGAAGATCCGCCGCGACCGGCTCAGGGCCAGGACTGCGGCCTCGACGGCCTCCTCGTCGTCCTCGCGGATGGCCCGCACGAGCGCCCGGCCCTGCCTCACGACCACCTCGCGACGCGACTCGACCCGGTCTCCGGGGCGAGGGGTGGGAGCAGCGCCCACAGTCATTCGCCCGCAGGCGACGACTCCCCCGGCGGAGGGGCAGCAGGCCTCTTCTCGGCCTCGCGCCAGTTGAGCCAGACCGGCGAGAAGACGGCGCAGACGAGCGACAGGGTGATCATCACGAAGAGGTAGCCGACGAGGGTGAGGACGATGCCGAGGGAGCCGAAGGCCTTGCCGTTGGTCGTGAAGCTCGGCGCCAGGAAGAGCGGCGAGGTCGTGGCCGTGCCTCCCAGGACGATCGTCGCCGCCAGCGCGCCGGGGAGCAGCTTGCGCAGGCCGACCTTCCGGTGGAGCAGGAAGTGAGGCGTCGCCAGCCAGAAGACCAACGAACCGAGCACCCAGGCCGGGACGAGCACGGCCCAGCGAACGGTGTCGCCGAGCTCGGCCTGGGCGACCAGGACGAGCGCGAGCGCCGCTGCGAACACGAAGAAGAAGATCGCATAGAGCCCCTGGTCGGCCGCCGACCCGACCTCGACGCCCCAGGCGCGCGCATAGACGTCCTGGTAGAGCTGGCCGATCCCGATTCCCCAGAGGAGGAACGTCACGACCATTGTCAGCGACGCTGCGAGAGCGTTCGAAGAGGCACTGCCGAACGTGTCTTGCACAAGATTCGCCGTGGCGCCGGTCAGGTTCAGGTGGTCGACGAGGTGCGCCGCGAAGACGTTCACGCTCCCGCCCGGCGTATAGATGACGGCCACGAAGACGAGCGCGGCCGGCAGAACGGAAAGCGCGGCATAGATCGAGATCGCGCAGCCCGAGTTGCGGCTGGCGGCGAAATAGGCACGGAACCACTGCAGAGCAAGCCGGCCGAGCGGCCGGTCCGACCGTCGACGAAGCCAGTCGAGCAGCCGCTGCACACGGCTGGTCGCCGCCTCGTGCTGGGTCTGGCTCAGCGATTCCGACGTGGCGCCACTCCTCGCTCTCGAGCTCGATCGGGTTCGGGTTCTACGCCGTCTGCGCCCTGGGCCCGATCACCGCGCCGATCAGCCAGAAGATCGGCAGGAAGATCCCGAGGACGAACATGACCCAGTGCCCCTTGCGCAGGCAGCTGAGCCCGAGCACGAACAAGAGGGTGAAATAGAGCACCGCTCCCAGTGCACCGACGCCCCACCACATGTGGGCTCCTTCCGCAGACGATGTGTCTCTCCCAGCCTAGGACCGCGGCGCCTGCGGCTCAACGTGGCGGCACCGCAGCTTTCGGGTGTGTGCCTACGGAGGCCCGGGATCCGATGATCCTCGGCCTCAGCCGGTCTCGAGGACGAGCTGGCGGAAGTCGGCGAGGCCGGAGACGCCGACGCCCACGAGCCGCAGTGCGCCCGGGTGGTCGCGCAGGCCGCGGTCGAGGAGGCTGCAGGCGAGGTCGCCGATCGTCTCGGCGGCATCGATTCCCGACTGGAGCGAGCTGGAGCGGCTGCGGATCGAGAAGTCCGCGTAGCGGAGCTTCGTCGTCACCGTCCGCGCGACCTGGCCGCGGCGTTGCAGCGCGCCCGCGACCTCGGACGCCATCCCGCGCAGCTCGTCGTGGAGGCGCTCGCGGTCGGAGATGTCCCGCTCGAAGGTGTTCTCCACGCTGATCGAGATCCGCTCGGAGTCGAGCTCGAGCCCGCGCGGGTCGATGCCGCGCGCCCGGTCGCGCAGCATCGTGCCGACGCTGCCGGGCAGGAGGCGGCGCAGCTCCTCGTCCTCCAGCACCGCCAGGTCGCCGATGGTCTCGACGGCGGCGCGGCGCAGCCGTTCCTCCGCCTTCGGCCCGACTCCCGGCAGCCGGCGCACCGCGAGCGGGGCGAGGAAGGCAGCCTCCCGGCCCGGCGGGACGACGACGAGGCCGCCCGGCTTGCGGGCGTCGCTCGCCACCTTGGCGACGACCTTGCACGGCGCGACGCCGAGGGAGCAGGTGAGGCTCGTCGCCGCGCGGACGGCCGTCCGCACCGCCTCGGCGACGGCTC
>JBJMKE010000061.1:0-11269 GCA_045806005.1 Gaiellaceae bacterium | reverse complement strand
CGCTCGAGATCGCGATCTACGACTTTCAGCTGGGGCCGGATCTCAACAAGTTCATCGGCGGTGCGCTGGTCGCTGCGCAGGATCGCGGTGTCGCAGTGCGGCTCGCGTACAACGTCGACCATGCGAAGGAAGCGCCGGTGCCGCCGCCTCCGGAGACGAGCCCCGAATGGCTTGAGGCACAGCCGTTCCCCACGGCCGCGATTCCCGGCGTCCCCGACCTCATGCACCAGAAGTACGTCGTCCGCGATGCCGCCGCCGTCTGGACCGGCTCCACGAACTGGACCGCCGACTCGTGGACGCGCGAGGAGAACGTCGTCGTCACCGTCGAGTCCCCTGCTCTCGCCGCGCTCTACCGCGAGGACTTCGAGCAGCTCTGGGCGACGCGGGACGTCGGGCAGAGCGGGCGGGTCGCGACCGCGCCGGTCGACGGCATGCGGGCCTGGTTCTGCCCCGGCCGGGGCAACAAGCTCGCGCACCGGATCGCGAAGGCGATCGGCTCCGCCGAGCGCCGGGTGCGCATCGCGTCGCCCGTGATCAGCTCGGCGCCGATCCTCGGCACGCTCGCCGAGGTCGCGTCGGACGGGAAGGTCGACCTCGCCGGCGTCGTCGACGCCACCCAGATCCACGAGGTACTCGCGCAGTGGCACGAGAACGGGAACGCCGAGTGGAAGGCGCCCCTGCTGCGAACCGCGCTGACGCGCGCGCCGTTCTCCGGCAAGCTCTCGACGCCGTACGCACCGGGCTCGGTGCACGACTACATGCACGCCAAGGTCACCGTGGCCGACAACCGGGTCTTCGTCGGCAGCTTCAACCTCTCGCACTCCGGCGAGATGAACGCCGAGAACGTGCTCGAGCTCGAGGACGCGGCCCTCGCCGACCGGCTCGCGGCGTTCGTCGACCAGATCCGCGCGCGCTATCCCGCTGTCGCGGTGTGAGCCGAATCCCCCGTTCGGGGTACGGCGGCTGATACGAAGCGCATACCTTCGGCACACCCGGATCCATAGGCGCATCACCGATGGTCAGTCCACCGGGCACCACGTCCGGCCGGTACGAACAGACCAAAGGAGCTTTCACATGCGCCAGATTCGGAACGCGACGCGGACGACCAAGCTCGTTCTCGCGGCGGTTGTCAGCTGCATCGTCTTCGCCGGCGTCTACGGCTTCGCCGCGTCGCTGAGCCTTTCGTCGTCCGGCCTCGGCGCCGGCAACGCCGTCGTCGCAGCCTGCGGCACCGGCATCACCGCGTCGTACGCGACGACCTACGCCTCGGGCATCTCGGGCTACTCGGTCAGCCAGGTCAACCTCGCGAGCATCCCCGCGGCCTGCCTGAGCAAGGCGTACAAGATCCAGCTGACCGGCGCGGCCGGCGCGGCCGTCGGCTCAGAGCTGTCGGGCACGCTGCCCGCCTCGGGCACGACGGCCAGCATCGCGACCTCAGGCTCTGTCGACGCGAGCCAGGTCACCGGCATCTCCGTCGTGGTCTCGTAAGGCGGCTCTGACGTACCGGCGGACCGAGAGCGGGGCGCCCACGCGCCCCGCTCGTCCCGTCTCCTGGAGGGGAGCGATGAAGCGGCTGACCAGCATCCTCGGCGTCGTCTCGACCACAGCGTTGCTGTCGGCCGGAGTCGCCGCGGCCGCGAGCATCGGTCTCAACTCGGGAAAGCTCGGCGCAGGGAGCGCAACCGTCGCAGGCTGCACGGCGTCGGTGCTCACGGCCACGCGGAACGTCAACAACAGCGGCAACGTGACGCAACTCAACGTGCTCAGCGTGCCGCAGGCGTGCGCGGCCGAGACGCTCGCGGCCACGCTCGAGAACAGCTCGCAGGCGAGCCTCGGCAGCGCTTCGGTGACCGTCGGGGCCTGCACCGGCGGCTGCACCGTCACCCTCACCGGCTTCGGCACCGTCTCCGCCACGAACGTGACCGCCTACGCCTTCTCCCTCACGCAATGATGTCTCTTCGCCTCGCTGCCGTGATCCTGATCTGCTCGTTCTCCTTCGCCGGAGTCGCGTACGCCGCAAGCCTCGGGCTCAGCTCGAGCAAGCTCTACGCCTGGGGGCAGACGTTGACGAAGGGAACCTGCAACCAGACTTCCACGACGGCCGACGACACCTACGTTCGACAGGCGGCTCCGACCAGCACGGCCGGCGGGACGGCGACGACGCTGACGATCAGCCCGGTTGCCGCCGCGCAGGACTACGCCTTCATCCGCTTCAACCTCAGCGGCTGCAGCCTGTCCACCACGGCCGGCGCCGACAGCGCGGTGCTCACCGTCCGGGTGACCACCGCCGGCAACGACACGATCTCGCTGTTTCCCGTCACGTCGACCTGGAACTCCTCGACGCTCAACTGGAACGGTGTGAGCGGACTCACGATCGGCTCCACCGCGACCGGGACGTTCTCGGCATCGACCACCGGGAGCAAGACGGTAACCGTCACCGCCGACGTGGACGCGGCGATCAAGGCAGGCACGCTCTGGGGCTGGGAACTGAAAGCTACGAGTGGCACCGCCATCGTCGCAGTCGGCGCCGTCGAGAACGGGACGTCCACGAACCGCCCTTCGATGACCCTCAGCTATGAGAAGTAACGTCGCGATCCCCCACTTCCCCGCGGTTCGGCCGCGTCTCCCACACGGGAAGGCGATTGCGTTCCTCGCCGCCCAGCTCGGGCTCCTGGCCGTCCTGCTGTGGCTCGCGCTGCCGCAGGGCCTCGGCGGCCGCGCCGGTTGGGTGCTCGTGAGCGGCACGAGCATGCTCCCCCACCTCCACACCGGCGACCTCGTGCTCGTCGAGCGCCGGTCGAGCTACCACGTCGGCGAGGTCGTCGCGTACCGCGTCCCCAGGGGACAGGTCGGCGCGGGCCACGTCGTCATCCACCGGATCGTCGGTGGCAACGCTCGAACGGGCTGGAAGCTGCAGGGCGACAACCGGACGGCGCCCGACCTCTGGTATCCGACCAACCACGACGTGGTCGGAGCCAAGCTCCTGCGGGTCCCGAACGCGTGGCTCGTGCTCCGCTTCCTCCACACGCCGCTCTTCCTCGGCCTGCTGGCCGGCCTCGGCGCCTTCTTCTGGCTGGCGCTCGGAAGGGACGAGGAGCAGGAGACGAGCTGAGATGAGCGCCGCCGCGGAGCTCTACCTCGTCGAGCGCCGGCCCCTCCTCGACCGGCTGCGCTCCTCGGCCGCCCGTCTTGCCCGCCACCGGGCCTTCCTGCTCGGAACGGCGATCGCGGGGCTGCTCGCGACCTTTGCAGCGCTGCTGGCCACCGGGGGCTCCGACCCGTTGACGCTGGCGCCGCTCGTCGGGGTCGGAGTCGCCGCCGGACTCTCCTCGCGCCGCATCGCCTCGGACGAGCTCGAGCTACAGGAGACGACCGCGCTCCGGCGGGCGCTGCTCGACTCGACGGTGGACGGCATCGGCCTCACCGACCCGGCCGGCAGGCTGCTTCTCGCCAACGCCCCTCTGCAGCGCTTCGCGCTCGAGCTGGACCTCCCACCGTCCGGCACGGTGACCGAGAGCCTGCTCGCGCTCGCCGACCGGACGACGGAGCCGGCCCGCTTCCGCGAGCACATGCAGGCGCTGGCCCAGCATCATGCGCCGAGCGAGGACGAGTTCGAGCTCGCCGACAGCGGCCGCATCTTCCGCGGCTACACCGCTCCCGTCGCGCGGCCCGACGGGACCGTCGTCGCGCGGATCTGGACGCTGCGTGACGTGACGGCCGACCGGCAGCTGGAGCGACTGCGCGATGCCTTCGTCGCCGCCGTCTCACACGAGCTGCGCACTCCGCTCACCTCGGTCTGCGGCTTCCTCGAGCTGCTCGGAGACGAGGAGGACAGCCTCGGGCTGTCGGGACGCACCTACCTGACCGCGGCCCGGCGCGGGACCGCCCGCCTGGAGCGCATCGTCGAAGACCTGCTCCTCGTGGCGGAGATCGAAGCAGAGCTCCTCCGGCTGGAGACGGAGCCCGTCGATCTGACGGAGCTCGCCGCCGCGGCGGTCGAGGCGGCCCGCGCGACCGCCGACGAGAAGCGGGTCTCGCTCGAGCTCGCCGCGCCGGGACTGCTTCCGCTCGAAGCCGACCCTGCGCGCGTCGGGCGGGTGCTGGACAACCTCCTCTCGAACGCGATCAAGTTCACGCCCGCCGGGGGCGCGGTCGTCGTCTCCGTCAGCGGCGCCGAGGGCCGGCGCCGCGTCGAGGTGACGGACGACGGCATCGGCGTCCCCCAGGAGGAGCTGGGCCAGGTCTTCTCGCGCTTCTACCGGGCGTCGAGCGCAACCCGTCGTGCGATCCCGGGCACCGGCCTCGGGCTCGTGATCGCGCGGGCGATCGTCGAGGGCCACGGCGGCACGATCTCCCTCGACAGCCGCGAGGGCGAGGGGACGAGCGTGAGGGTGACGCTCCCGCTTCGTCAGCCGGTCGGCGGGGCGTAGCGGTACCCGAAGCCGCGCACGGTCTCGATCGGCTGGAAGCCGTTCGTTTCCTGGCCGAGCTTCTTGCGGAGGTGCGAGACGTAGAGCTTCACCTGGTCTCGCGAGACGCCGGCCTCGTGTCCCCAGCAGTGCTCGGTCAGCTGCTCGGCCGAGAGCACCTGGCCCGCATGCCGCGTCAATGCGTCGAGGAGCCGGAACTCGAGCGGGGTGAGCTGGACGGGCAGACCGCGGCAGAGGACGAGCCGCCGCGCGTGGTCGATCGTCAGGGCCGCGTCTTCGTAGCGCTCCACCCGAGTCGGCTCGGGGGCCCGCCGCAGGAGCGCCTCGATACGCATGAGCAGCTCCTGGCGCCCGAACGGCTTGACGACGTAGTCGTCGGCGCCCGCGCGGAAGCCGCGCACCTTGTCGATCTCGCCGCTCCGGGCGGTGAGGAGGATCACCGGCACGTCGCTGAGATCGCGGATGCGCTCGAGGGTCTGGAAGCCGTCGAGCTCAGGCATCGACAGGTCGAGGATCACGAGATCGCGCCGCTTCTCGTGGAACGCGCGCAGCGCCGCACGTCCGTCCTCCGCCGTCTCCACGGCGTAGCCGGCCCCGCGCAGGAGCTCCTCGAGGAGGAGGCGGATGTCCGCGTCGTCGTCGACGACGAGCACCCGCCGCAAGGGTGCCGTCCCCATCGAGCTCAGTATCGGCCACGCTTCGGCCGATGCAAAGGGCCATGAAACGCCTCGTCGCAGTCGCAGCTGTCGCCGTCGCGCTCCTCGCCGGCTCGTCCGCACGGGCGCTGCGGCTGCCCGCCGCCCGGCACTGCCCGGTCTTTCCTGCGAACAACGCGTGGAACGAGCGGGTCGACCGGCTTCCCGTCGCCGCCGGCTCCGCGCGGCTGATCGCCTCGATCGGCCTCGACTCGCCCGTGCATGCCGACTTCGGCTCGGGCACCTGGGACGGCGGCCCGATCGGGATCCCGTTCGACGTCGTCTCGCGCCAGACGACGCGCTCGCGCGTCTCCTTCGACTACGCGGACGAGTCGGACCGCGTCCGCTACCCGATCCCGCGCCACGTCCACATCGAGGGCGGTGCGCACTCGACCGGCGACCGGCACGCGATCCTCGTGGACAGGAGCTCATGCCGTCTGTACGAGCTGTACGACCTGCACCACACGAGCCACGGCTGGAACGCCGGCTCCGGCGCGGTCTGGAGCCTCCGCTCGAATCGCCTGCGGCCGGCCGGTTGGACGTCGGCAGACGCGGCAGGCCTCCCGATCTTCCCCGGCCTGGCCCGCTGGGACGAGGTCGCGCGGGGGACGATCGACCACGCGCTGCGCTTCACCGCGCCGCGGACGCGCCGCGCCTACGTCTACCCGGCGCGCCACTACGCCTCGAGCTCGAACGACCCGTCGCTGCCGCCGATGGGGCTGCGCGTGCGGCTGAAGGCGAGCGTGAACGTCGCCTCCTTCCCGAGGCAGTCGCGCGTCGTCCTGCGGGCGATGCAGCGCTACGGGATGATCCTGGCCGACAACGGCTCGCCCTGGTACGTCTCGGGCGCTCCGAACAAGCACTGGGCGAACGACGACCTCCACTCCCTCGGCCGCCTGACGGGCGCGGACTTCGAGGTCGTCGACACGTCGTCGCTACCGCAGCCCAACAAGTAGCCGCGACACGAAGACGTGACGCTTTCGACACGGTGGCTGCTACCGCGCCGGTCGGAGCGAAGCGGGGCCCCGGAGACCGGTAGTAGCCACCGTGTCGTCTCCGTCACGAGTTCCTCGCGGCCCGGAGGTCGCGGAGCGCGCGTCGCGCCGCGAGGAGGCCGCAGAGGCCGTGCACGCCTCCGCCCGGGCGTGTCGCCGCCGAGCAGAGGTAGACGCCGCGCCGCGACGTCCGGTGGCCCGGCGCGAAGGGCCGCCAGACGGTCATCTCCCCCGCGTTCACGTCGCCGCCGACCAGGTTGCGGTTGTGGGCCTCGAGCTCGCGCGGCCCGCGCGCCCTGCGCATCAGAATCCGGTCGCGGAAGCCGGGAGCGAATCGCTCCACCTGGGCCTCGATCGCCTCGGTCATGTCCCGCTCGCTCCCGTTCGGGACGTGGCAGTACGCCCACGCCGTGTGGCGGCCGGCCGGCGCCCGCGTTTCGTCCCAGAGGCTCGGCTGCGCGAGGAGGACGAACGGACGCTCCGAGCCGGGCGCCCGCTCGCTCGCGGCGACCTCGGCCGCGCTGCCGCCGAGGTGGACGGTCGCGGCGAGCGCGCAGCGCTCGTCGCGCCAGGGGATCGGCCCCTCGAGCGCCCAGTCGAGCTTGAACGCGCCCGGGCCGTAGCGAACGGAGCGACCGACGAAGCTCGGCGCAGTGTCGCAGAGGACGACGTCCGCCTCCGGGATCTCCTCGACGGGCGAGGACACACGGATCTCTCCGCCCAGCTCGCGCAGCCGCGCCGCGAGCGCGTCGGCGAGCGCCTGCGAGCCGCCGCGCGGGAACGGCCAGCCGACGGTGTGTGCGAGCGCGAGCAGGGTGACGCCGACGCCGATGCTCGCGAGGCGCTCGATCGGCTGCCCCGAGTGCGCGCAGCAGCCGGCGAACAGCGCCCGCCCGTAGCCCTTCGGCCGCCCACGCCAGGCGAGCTCCACCCCGTCGTCGAGCGGATGCGCGAGCACGGCGGGAGAGTGGATCCACTCGATGTCGAGGCCCCGGAACGCGGGCGACGGCCGGGCGAGCGGGTGGATGGCCGAGCAGACGTCGTGCCGGAACCCCGGCAGCGTCAGCTCGTCGGTCCGCGCACCTCCGCCGATCCGCTCCGCCGCCTCGTGCACGACGACGTCGAGACCGGCGCGGGCGAGCACGATCGCGCCGGCGAGGCCGTTCGGCCCCGAGCCGACGACTACTGCCGAGCGGCCCAGCTTGCGCGAGGGTCGGGGAGCGGCGTGAGCAGCGGCTCGACCCGGTCGCGCAGGTGCTCGAACGCCGGCGGGAGGATCAGCTTCTCGCCGAGGAGTGCGGGATCCTCGTCCGTCGCGAACCCCGGGCCGAGCGTCGCGATCTCGAACAGAACCCCCGCCGGCTCGCGGAAGTAGATCGAGCGGAACCAGAAGCGGTCGATGATCTGCGTCGGGTGCGCGCCGGCGTCGGCCACGCGGTCGTGCCAGGCCTGATGGTCCTCCATCGTCGAGGCCCACGCGACGTGATGGACCGTGCCCGCCCCACCGATGCCCGGAGCGTCCGGCGCCTCGCCGTACTCGATCCAGCCGCCGCGCGTGTCGGCGCGCGTGTCCCAGCGGCCGTCCCGCTGCTCGAAGCCGAGCGCCGTGAGGAACTCGGCGCTCGTCTCGCCGTAGGCGCGGACGCCCTCGAACCCCTGCAGCGCGAGCTCCTGCGGGATCTCAGGATGCCGCGCGACGAGCGGCTCGTCGTCGACCTGCGAGACGACCAGTTCGTGCGCCAGCCCCTCGGGATTCTCGAAGCGGAGCGATTTGCCGTCGGGCTCGACCTCGTGTCCCTCGGCGCTCAGACGGTCGGCCCAGAACTGGAGCGCGTCCGGCGAGCCGACGCGCCAGACGACGCTGTGCACCATCCCGTCGCCGGCCTGGCCGGGCCGCGCGTTCGGGTACTCGAAGAACGTGATGTCCGAGCCGGCGTGACCCTCCTCGTCGGCGTAGAAGAGGTGGTAGACGGTCGGGTCGTCCTGGTTGACGGACTTCTTCACGAGCCGCAGCCCGAGGACGCGGGTGTAGAAGTCGACGTTCCGCGGCGCGTCGCCGGTGATGCACGTGACGTGGTGGATGCCGTCGAGGCGCATCAGCCGACCTCGGGGGCCGCGAGCAGTTCCTTCGCCGCTTCCAGGTCGGACTGCCGCACGAGGATCTCGCGGGCGCCCGCCGGCATGAAGTCCTCGAGCGACGTCTCGATCGCCTGCGTGTCCCGGTAGTTGCACTCGATGCCCGCCGTGCGGAGCAGCCCGCACACCATCTCGGCCTCGGGCTCCCCCGACACCACCGTCAGCACGACCGGCTCGCCCGTTTCCACGCGGCGAAGGCTAATGGAGTCGTCAAACTGGCCGGGCCGACCATGGACGGAGACGTTCCGACCCTCGCGGACGTGCTCGAGGCGCGCCGCCGTATCGCTCCTCATCTGCGCCCCACGCCGCTGTACGCCTACCCCGGCCTCGCCGAGCTGGTCGAGACCGAGGTCTACGTCAAGCACGAGAACCACTTGCCGACCGGAGCGTTCAAGGTGCGGGGCGGCGTCAACCTCGTTTCCCAGCTGGACGGGGAGACGCGCGAGCGCGGCGTCATCGCAGCCTCGACCGGAAACCATGGGCAGTCGATCGCCTATGCCGCTCGTCTGTTCGGCGTGCGGGCGACGATCTGCGTCCCCGAGGTTGCGAACCCGGTCAAGGTCGCGTCGATGCGCGGCCTCGGCGCCGAAGTCGTCTTCCACGGGCGCGACTTCGACGATGCGCGCGAGCATTGCGAGCGGCTGGCGCGAGAGCACGGTTACCGCTACGTGCACTCGGGCGACGAGCCGTTGCTCATCGCCGGGGTCGCGACCGCGACGCTCGAGCTCCTGGAGGAGCAGCCGGAGACGGACACGGTCGTCGTCCCGATCGGTGGTGGCAGCGGCGCCGCCGGCGCCTGCATCGTGGCGAAGACGCTGAAGCCGGCCATGAGGGTGATCGGCGTCCAGTCGGAGGCTGCGCCGGCCGCCTACCGGTCGTGGCGCGAGAGGCGGCTGGTCGAGGACCGGATGGAGACGTTCGCCGAGGGGCTCGCGACGAGGACCGCGTTCGATTTGCCGCAGCGCATCCTCCGACAACGGTTGGACGACTTCGTGCTCGTGAGCGACGACGACATTCGCGCCGCGCAGGCGTTGATGATCGAGACGACCCGCAACCTCGTCGAGGCGGCCGGAGCGGCGGCTCTGGCAGCGGCCTTGCAGATACGCGATCAGCTGGCCGGCGAACGCGTCGCCCTGATCGCGAGCGGGGGCAACGCCACCCGGGAGCAGCTCCTCGCCGTGCTCACCGGAGCTGTGCCTTAGCGCCGTGTCGCGACCCGCAACCGGTTCCCGTCGGGGTCTTGGAGGTCGCACTCCCTCCCGGCGAGACCGTCTTCGTCGACCGGAATCCCGAACTCCTCCGAGACCGCGTCGATGTCCTCGACGTAGAGATGGATCAGGGTGTCGGGGCGAGCGTCGCCCTCGTGCTCGGAGAGATAGATCCGGACGCGGCCGCGTGCCACCGACACGAACCGGGGGAAACCCGGTTCGAACTGGTGCTCCCATTCCTTCTCGAAGCGGAGGCGCGCGTACCACGCAACAGCACGATCGGCGTCCTCGACGTGGAGGACGGGCACGACCTCTTCCATCACGTCGAGGCTAGCCGATCCTCGCGCCGGGCCTTGCTTACCTCTTGGCGCAGATGGGCCCCGTCGAGCCGCTGACGGGAGCCGCTGGAGACGCTCGACTAGGCGGCTCTACCGCGGCGGCGGCGCGAGCTGTCTCCGCCCGCCCCGTCCCCGCCGCCGGAGTCTCCGTCTCCGTTCGCCCCGTCGCCGCCGTCGGGGTCTCCGTCTCGCCTTGCCGCGGCCTCTGTTTGTGCCTCGTGAGGAACCATGACGTCGCGGAGCGCGTCTTCTACTGCTTCCTCGTCCTCGATCCAGGGGAGCGGCGGCGAGGGCTCATCCTCATCTGGATACTGCATGTGAGCCCTCGTTTCGCCGCCTTCGGTGACGAAACCTCATCTCAGCCACTCGGCGAGCTCTGCCTCGAGCTGCCTGCAGCCACGCGGGTCGGCGATGCGTTTTCGGAGCCTCCGGCCCTCGACGATGCAGATCGTCGGCAGATCCGTCACCTCGAACCGCCCCGCGAGCTCGGGATGCCGCTCGACCGAGACGCGTACGAGCTCGAACGTCTCGTGGTTGCGTCGCCGTTGCAGGACCTGCGCGAGGTATCCCTCGACCCGCCGGCTGCGTCCGGACCGCTCCGAATAGAAGAAGACGAGCTTCGCCTTGGGCGCAGGACCGGCAGCGGGGACGTTTTCCGCGCGATCCGCCTCCTTCGAGACCACTCCAGCCTCACTCCTCTCGTCGTCTGCGGACGATGACCTCCGCATTCGCAGGACACGAGCCGAGCAAGCCCTCGTGGGGGCAAGCGGAACACGTTATGCCCCCGGCGGCCGTGACCGGAACCTCAAAATCGTTTGAGGGTTCGCGGGGCGGCAGCCTTTGCCATGACTGCCGCCACGCATGTCTTCGACGAGATGGTCGCTGCGGGCGCTACGCGGTGATCATCTCGTGCACCGGGAACTCCTTGATGTCCGGAGGACCCTGCGGCTCGATTCCAGCCGCCGCGATTCCTGCCACGATCCGTGGAGCGAAGGCGTCGAAGTCGGCGCGTGACTCCCAGAAGTCGATGATTCCCCAGCCGCCGTCGATCGGCCCAGAGGAGTGAAGGAGCAGTCCCTTCGGCGGCGTTCGATCGGGGTTGACCTGGTCATGTACGCGTTCGAACTGGTCCTGGGTGATTCCCGGGAGCTTGATGCGAAGACCCACAGCCATTTGCGAACCCACTTTCAGTTAGCGAGCAAGACCCATCACAGCGAGTCTCGCACTCCTCGCCGACCAGGGCGGGTGTGCTCTCACCCCAAACCGTTATCCGGGGGTAGACCGCTGCAGAGCGGCGAGTCGTCGCCTGCTCCGGTGTTCCGGAGTGACCCCTGAGGGCTGAAGCTACTCGTCGCTCGTCGGAACCGGTTCAGCAGGCTCACGCATCAAGTCCTCACGAATGTGCTTGCGGTTTCGCGCGAGCTGGGACGCGATCGAGTGTTTGCGAATGCCGACCAGGAATCCGAT
>JBJMKE010000060.1:0-8150 GCA_045806005.1 Gaiellaceae bacterium | reverse complement strand
CAGCGGGATCATGGAGCGCTTCAAGATCCCGGACGACCAGCCGATGGAGGCGAAGATCCTCTCCCGGCAGATCGAGGGCGCGCAGAAGAAGGTCGAGGAGCAGAACTTCGTCATGCGCAAGAACGTCCTCAAGTACGACGACGTCCTCAACCGGCACCGCGGGCGGATCTACGAGCAGCGGCGCGAGGTGCTCGAGGGGCAGGACCTCTCCGACCAGATCAAGCTCTGGATCGAGGAGGTCGTCGAGGACACGGTCAACGTGTTCACGGAGGAGGACTACCCCGAGCAGTGGGACCTCGAGGCGCTCACCAACGCGATGGCCGGCCTGTACCAGACCGAGATCACCGCCGCCGAGTTGCGCGAGGACCTGCCGGAGATCTCCCGCGAGGCGCTGATCGAGGAGTTCCAGAACGACGCGCGCGACGAGTACGAGGCGAAGGAGGAGGAGTTCGGCGCCGACCTGATGCGCGAGCTCGAGCGCTTCGTCGTCCTCCAGGTCGTCGACGTGCGCTGGCGCGAGCACCTCGAGAACATGGAGGCGCTCCGCGAGGGCATCCACCTGCGCGGCATGGCCCAGAAGGACCCGCTCGTCGAGTACACGGGCGAGGGCGAGCGGATGTTCACCGAGCTCGGGCGCGTGATCCGCGGCGAGGTCGTCCTCCACCTCTTCCACGCCGAGCTCGCGCCGCAGGACCAGGCCGCGGCCGCCGCAGGGCTCATGCCCGGCTCGAACGGCGGAGGGAACGGGGCGAATCTCCATTACGAGCACGAGACGAGCGCCGGTGCTGACGTGATCGACGCAGCGCTGGGCGGCGGCGTGAGCACCGCGTCGATCGGCGGCGCGGTCGCTGCGCCGCAGACCGTCCACGCCAGCCCGCAGGAGAAGCTCGGCCGCAACGACCCGTGCTGGTGCGGCTCGGGCAAGAAGTTCAAGAAGTGCCACGGGGCATAGCGGATGGCCGACGAGATCCAGATCCCGCTCGACGAGCAGCTCGAGGAGATCGGGGCCCAGCTCGACTGGGTCCGTGGTTACCTTTGACCCGGCTCCGCTGAAGGCCCGCCTCGACGAGCTCGAGCAGGAGCTCTCGCAACCCGACTTCTGGAACGACCAGCAGCGTGCCGCGCGCCTGTCCGCCGAGCACCAGCGGACGCAGCAGAAGCTCCAGCGCTACGACGAGCTCGTCTCCAACGTGGAGTTCCTTCGAGAGGGCGCGGGCACGTTCCCCGAAGAGGAGCTCGAGCCGATGCTGCGCGAGGTGCGCGGCGAGCTCTCGCGGCTGCAGGAGGACGCGCTCTTCTCCGGCGAGTACGACGGCGGAGACGCGGTCGTCACGATCCAGGCCGACGCGGGCGGCACCGACGCGCAGGACTGGGCGGAGATCCTCCTGCGCATGTACCTCCGCTGGGCCGACCAGCGCGGCCTCAAGACGGAGGTGATCGAGGCGAGCCCGGGCGAGGAGTACGGGATCAAGTCGTCGACCTTCACGGTGCGGGGGGAGAACGCCTACGGGATCCTCAAGGCCGAGCGCGGCAAGCACCGGCTCGTGCGCCTCAGCCCCTTCGACGCGGCGCACCGCCGGCACACGAGCTTCGCCCAGGTGATCGTCGCGCCGCTGCTGGAGGAGGCCGGCGACATCGAGATCTCCGACGACGACATCCGCATCGACACGTACCGCTCCTCGGGCGCCGGCGGCCAGCACGTGAACAAGACCGACTCGGCGGTCCGGATCACGCACATGCCGAGCGGCATCGTCGTCGCGGTCCAGAACGAGCGGAGCCAGGCGGCGAACAAGGACACGGCAATGAAGATCCTCCGCTCGCGCCTCGCCGAGAAGGCCGAGGAGGAGCGGGAGGCCGAGCTCGCGCGCGAGCGCGGAGGCGTCTCGATGGGCTTCGGCGGCAACGCGATCCGCAGCTACGTCCTGCACCCGTACCAGCTCGTCAAGGATCACCGCACGGACCACGAGGTGGGGAACACACAGGGCGTCCTCGACGGCGACCTGGATGCGTTCATCCGCGCCTACTTGCTGCAGACTGCAGGAGAGGCGTCATAGTCCGCCGAAACCTGCGCTAGAGTGGGAGCCGCTTCGCACGACTCGACCGGCGCCGGGCCGACTGGCCCGCCCCAACCTGAACCGGTAGACGTGACTGACGTACAGATAGAGCAACCCACATCCGTCGTCGCACAGCCTTCGACGAACGGGCAGGCGCAGCCGGCGGCCGGGCAGGCCAAGCCTGCGACCGGCTCGATGATCCTGTTCGAGAACGTGACGAAGGTCTACGAGCCGGACGTCACCGCGCTCAACCACGTCAACTTCGCGATCGACAAGGGCGAGTTCGTCTTCGTCGTCGGCGCCTCCGGCTCGGGCAAGACGACCCTCGTACGGCTGCTGCTGAAGGAGCTCGAGCCGTCGGACGGGCGGATCATCCTCGGCGGCCGCGACCTGGGCCGGCTGCGCCACGCGCACGTGCCGAGACTGCGCCGCAACATCGGCTGCGTCTTCCAGGACTTCAAGCTCCTGCCGAGCCGCACGGCCGCCGACAACGTCGCCTACGCCCTCAAGGTGCAGGGCGAGAGCCGCTCCTCGATCCGCCGCAAGGTGCCCGAGGTCATGACGATGGTCGGGCTCTCGAGCAAGATGAACTCGCTCCCCGACGAGCTCTCGGGCGGCGAGCAGCAGCGCGTCTCGATCGCGCGCGCCGTCGTCAACCACCCGCCGCTGCTCGTCTGCGACGAGCCGACCGGGAACCTCGACCCCGACACGAGCGTCGGGATCATGCAGCTCCTCTACCGCATCAACCGCGCGGGCACGACGATCCTCATGGTCACGCACGACCGCGAGATGGTCGACAAGATGCGCAAGCGCGTCATCGCGCTCGAGCACGGGAGGCTCGCCCGCGACGAGCGCCGCGGAGGCTACGCCTCCGAATGAGCCGGATCCGGTTGCTCTTCGCCGAGGCCTGGGCCTCGATCCGGATGAACCTCTCGACGACGGTCGCCGCGACGATGACCGTCCTGATCGGGATGTGCCTGCTCGGTCTGTTCATCGGCCTTGGGACCTGGGTGCTCTCGTGGAGCAACCACATCCAGAAGGAGCTGCAGGTGCACGTCTACCTCGCGAGTGACGCGACGAAGTCGCAGGAGTACGTCGTCGGCGCGAAGCTCCGCAGCGACCCGCGCGTGAAGACGGTGAACTTCATCTCGAAGGCCGAGGCCGAGGCGAAGATGCGGAAGGAGTTCCCGAGCCTCTACTCGACGCCGCTGCCGAGCAACCCGCTGCCCGACTCGTACACCGTGGTGCCGAAGAAGGCCGTCTACACGCCGCTGATCGGGAAGGACGTGCGCGGCGGCAACTGGCCCGCCGTGAACTCGGTGAGCTGGGGGAGCGCGACCGCGAAGCGTGTGCTCACGATCGCGAAGGTGATCTCGGTCGTCTTCCTGGTTGCGGTCGTTCTGCTCGTGATCGCCTCGACGCTGCTGATCGCGAACACGATCCGGCTCTCGATCTTCGCGCGACGACGCGAGATCGAGGTGATGAAGCTCGTGGGAGCGACGAACTGGTTCATCCGCGGGCCGTTCATGCTCGAAGGGCTCGCGTGCGGGCTCCTCGGCTCCCTGCTGGCGGTCATCCTGCTCGCGCTCGGGAAGACGATCGCGCTGCCATCGATCCTGCCCCACATCGGGGGTGGCTCGGCCAACAGCGACGTGCATGCGCTCTCGTTCACGGCCAACGCCTTCGCGCTGCTCGCGGCCGGGCTCCTCCTCGGCGCCGTCGGCTCGGGCGTGACGCTGCGTCGCTTCCTGCAGGTGTAGGGCCAATGGCCAGGGGGCGGCAGAAGCGCCCCAGCCGGAGCGAGCGGCATCGGCGGCGGCAGCAGCCGGCGCGCAAGCCCGTCTCCGAGCTGACGGTCCGGCTGCCGGAGCGGCGCGCCGAGCCCGAGACCGTGATCGCGCACCTGGGACCGACGAACTCGGGCAAGACACACGACGCGCTCCGCTTCCTGGTCGAGAGCGGCGAGGGCGTCTACGCGGCGCCGCTGCGGATGCTCGCGCAGGAGGCGCACCGGCGGCTCGCGGCGGAGCTGGGGGAGGAGCGGGTCGGCCTCGTGACCGGCGAGGAGCGGGTCAACCCCGGCGCGCCGATCGTGTGCTGCACGGCCGAGATGGCGCCGGCGCGCGGTGAGACGCTCGTGCTCGACGAGGTGCAGTGGGCAGAGGACGAGGAGCGCGGCTCGGCGTGGACGCGGCTCATGCTCGGCGGCGAGTACCGCCACATCCTCCTGCTCGGCGCGGTCGAGGCGCTGCCGCTCGTCCGGCATGCGTTCCCGCAGGTCGAGGTCCGCTTCTTCGAGCGCAAGGCCCCGCTCGACTGGGTCGGCCGCCGCGGCATCGCCGGCCTCGGCCCGGGCACGGTGGTCGTCGCCTTCAGCCGGCGCGCGGTGATCGGGCTCGCGGGCGAGCTGAACCAGCTCCACCCGGGCGCCGTCGCCTGCCTCTACGGCGCGATGCCCCTCGCTTCGCGGCGGGAGGAGATCGACCGCTTCATCGCCGGCCGGGCGGAGGTCTGTGCGGCGACCGACGTGCTCGGACACGGCGTCAACCTGCCGTGCGAGACGCTTCTCTTCGCCGAGACGACGAAGTTCGACGGCAAGGAGCGGCGCGACCTGGAGTCGTGGGAGATCGCCCAGATCGCCGGCCGTGCCGGGCGCTTCGGCTTCCACGAGCGCGGCCACGTCGGCGTCCTGACCGGCGTCCCCTGGGCCGATCCCGACCCCGAGCTCGTGCGCGCTGCGCTCGTCCCGCACGTCGCGATCGAGGACGGCCACTTCGGTTACCGCATCGTCGACAGCGGCCGCCTGCGCCCACAGCTCACGGATCTCAACGTGACTCGCGTCGACGAGCTCGAGCCGGCGCTCCACGCCTGGCGGCACGCTGCGCTCCGCTACTGGAGCGTCGACGGGTGGCTCGAGGTCGAGTCGATCCAGCCGCTGCTCGCGCGGCTCGACGCGGTGCGCGACGCGCTCCACCACGCGCGCCGCACTCTCGGGCTCGCGGACGTCTGGAAGCTCGTGCAGGCGCCGGTCGACGAGGACGGCGCCCAGCTCCTCGGCACACTTGCGGCGGCGGTCGCGGGCGACAAGCCGCAGCAGACGGTGATCGGCTGGATCCTCGACCCGCGGCGCCTCGACGCGGCCGGCCTCGAGGAGGCGGAGCAGGCGGCGCGGGAGGCGTCGATCCTGCGCTGGTTCGCACTCCAGTACCCGGGCGTCGCCGGCGTGACGATCGAGCGCGCGGCGGAGCTCGAGGAGGCCGCGGCCGCCCGCGTGGTGCGCGAGCTGCGGGCCGAGATCGAGGACCCGACGATCGGCCGCTGCCGCGTCTGCGGCGCGCGCACCGCGCCGTGGGCGACGCTCTGCGACCGCTGCTTCATGGCGCGCGGCTACCGCACCGGCAGGCGCTAGCGCAGCAGGAGCTGCGTGCAGCGAAAGAGGGCCATCGTCCGACCCTCCGGGTCGGACACCGTCGCATCCCAGAGCTGCGTCGTCCGCCCACCGTGGACGAGCCGTGCCTCGCAGTCGATCGTCGCCCCCGCCCGCGCGCTGCGGAGGAAGTTCGTCTTCAGCTCGATCGTCGTGAAGCCGGTCGCGCGCTCGGGCAGGTTGAGGATGCAGCCGTAGCCGCATCCCGAGTCGGCGAACCCGACAACCGTGCCGGCGTGGAGGTAGCCGTTCGGGGCCATGTGCCTCTCCTCGAGCGCGAGGCGGGCCCGGACGCGGCCGTCGCCGGCTTCCCGGAACTCGATCCCGAGCAGTCCGGGGAAGCCGGACGAGCCCATCTCCTGGAGTTGCGCGAGCGTGAGCTCCACGGCCCGCGACCCTACACGGGCCGGCTACCGGATCGTCTTCACGGCCGTCTGCGCCGTCTCCTTCGCCACCTTCGCCGTGGCCACGAGCTTCGCGAGGTGCGAGGCGCGCGCGGACTTCGTCGGGGGCGGGTCGGTCTTCGTGAGCGCCGCCATCCCGATCTCGAAGACGCCGACGGCGAGATGCGGCAGCCAGTGCTTCAGGCCCTTCTGCCGGGCGCCGGTGAGCTGGGGAACGAGCGCGAGCGTCGCGCCGCCGACCGCGTCGAGCGCGAGGTGGACGCGCATCGGGACGACGTTCTTCATGCTCATCTCGTAGTCGGTGAGGTTCGAGTAGACGGCCTCGGCGCCGCCGACGGCGCGGGCCAGGATCCCCTCGGGGCTCGTGCGGTCGAGCCCGAGCACGGTGGGCGCGGCGATCAGCGCTGGCGCGACGACGTGGTCGATGGTGCCGTGGATGCTCGTCGGGATGAAACGCAGCTTCATTGGTCGACCTCCGTTTCCTGTGGTTGCGGTTCGGTTGCCGCCGGAGGCCGTCCCTACACTTGGCCGGCTATGGCCAGGCAGGCAGGAGAGAAGCTGATCGTCGACAATCGGCGCGCGCGGCACGAGTACCACCTCGGCGACCGCGTCGAGGCGGGGCTCGTCCTGCAGGGCACCGAGGTGAAGGCGCTGCGCGGCGGGGAGGCGACGCTCCAGCAGGCGTACGCGGAGGTGCGCGACGGGGAGGCGTGGCTCGTCGGCCTCCACGTGCCGGAGTACACGGAGGGGAACCGCGCGAACCACGACCCCGACCGGCCGCGCAAGCTCCTCCTGCACCGGCGTGAGATCGAGCGGCTTGCCGCCGGCGTCGCGGAGAAGGGCTTCACGCTCGTCCCGACGCGGCTCTACTTCCGCGGCGGGCGCGTCAAGGTCGAGCTCGCGCTCGCCCGCGGCAAGGAGCTGCGGGACAAGCGCCGTGCCGTTGCGGCCAGGGACGCGCGACGGGAGATCGAGCGCGAGCTGAAGAGCCTGCGTCGTTAGCCGAGCTTCGCCGCCAGCTCGCGGTAGGCGGATTCGAGCGCTGCCCAGCGCGCCTCGTCGCCGTTGCGCTCGAGCCCGGCGAGGTGGGCTCCGAGATCCTCGACGTGGATCTGCTCTCCCGTCCCGTACGCCCAGAGCAGGTCGGGCGGGACGCTCAGGTTCTCGTAGACGATGACCGTCTGGTCTCCGTCGGCCGTGAGCGTGACCTCGTGGACACTTTCGTCCCGCCCTGGCTCTCTCGAGACCGTGGCGAGCCGCCGGGGAGGCTCGCACGTCGTGATGCGCCCGGTGCCTTCCCAGCCGCTGGCGAATACGCGTGAGCGGAACTCGCCGCCGAGGCTCAGGTCTCCCTCGACCTCGCCGTACCACCGGGCCAGCCGCGTGGGGTCGGTGAGCGCCGACCAGACCTCGTCGATCGCGGCGTCGAAGCGGTCTTCGATGCGCACGACGCCGACGCCGTTCTCCGTCCGGAGCGTCCCGAGGATGCGCTGACCTTCAGGTGCGTTGCTCGTCATCTCGACCACCTTGCTTTCGTGGATGGGTGGGGTCCCAGTTGGGACTCGGCACGAGCCGGCAAGTCATCGCTGCAGCTCGCGCGAGTCGAGCCGGATCTCCCACGGCTCGACGCTCTCGAGGACGAGATGCGACTCGTGCCACGGGTCGCGGGCCCAGATCGCACGCAGTTCCTCCTCCGACTCCGCCTGCATCGCGTGCGCGACGCGGCCGTTCGGGAGCGGGCCGCCAAGCACGATGTGTCCCTTCTCGACGAGCGAGTTCATGAAGGCGGCGTGGCCGTCCCAGCCGGTCTGCTCCTCGAGCGGCCGCGCCGGATCGAATTCCGGCCCGGACTGCCGCACGATGACGTGGAACATCGGCACCGCTACAATTCCTACACAAACATACGGGGGCGACCTGGCTTCGACGTGGTCGATCCATCCGGATGAGTTGCAAGCCGAGGTCGCCGGTTGGCCTCGTAAATCCACCGGCAAAACGCAAGTGCGAAGAACGATCTCGCACTCGCCGCCTAGGGGAACCTAGCCGGCGACGCCGCCCCGGGATTGCCCGTGGCTCGGAGGCGGCGCCAACGAACGGGCTCGGCGCGGAGGGAGAGCTGATCGCCCAAAGCGCGACACCGAAGGATCGGCTAGCGCGTCGGTAGGGCGGCTGCACCCCGGCCGGCGGGCGAATCGAAAGGGCAGCCTACGCTTGTAGACGCTCAGCCGGTGCGGCTGCGGACGCGGGTTCGATTCCCGCCGCCTCCAT
>JBJMKE010000059.1:0-6019 GCA_045806005.1 Gaiellaceae bacterium | reverse complement strand
CGGTGCCGATCGTCGGCGGCGACTTCGACCAGGAGATCCTCGCCAAGACCCTCGACCACCAGGCGCTGAACCAGGCGGCAGCGGGCATGTATCGCGACCGCTTCGACAACACCCCGGGCATCGTCTACGCGGCCGGCGTCGAGCACGCCTACAACCTCGCCAAGGAGTTCCGCGCCGCCGGGCTGAAAGCCGAGGCGGTCTCCGGCAAGACGCCCCCGGTTCGCCTCGCCGAGACGCTCGCCGCCTACGAGCGCGGCGAGATCAACGTCCTGATCAACGCGCAGCTCCTCGCCGAGGGCTGGAACTCGCCGCGCGCGACCGTCTGCATGCATCTCGCACCGACGGCCTCGAAGCGCGTCTACCAGCAGCGGATCGGGCGCATCATGCGCCTCCACCCACGCAAGGAGGCCGGCATAGTCGTGGACTTCGTCCCGAAGGGCGCGACGCACAACGAGCGCGTCGTCTCGCTCCACTCGCTCCTCGACGCCAACTTCTACCGCGAAGGCGCACGCGTCACCCCCGCGCCACGCCGCCGCTCGCAACGACGCGCCCGCCGCCGCCTCACACCGGCACCTTGGCTCGTGCCGGTCACGCCCGACGTCCGTCGACGCATCGGCGTCATCCAGCAGGAGTGGCAGCGCATCGACCCGAAGTACCTCGACGAGGACGAGCAGCGGTACTGGGCGACTATCGCGGGCCGGCAGATCCGCTTCGAGGACCGCGCATCCTTCGTCCAGAAGCTGACCGACCGGAGCGCGAGCAAGGGCGCGCTCGAGCAGTTCCTCGCCACCGCCGCGGCCGAGAACCCGAACCGCCGGCTGCGGATGATGGCGCTGCAGGACCGCGTCTCGATGCGCGTCGAGCGCGCCGACTTCGACGACCTCGTCACGCTCGTCACCCAGGCGCCGACGTGGGAGAAGGAACGGCTGTCCGGGATCCGCACGCTCCTGCGGGCGATCGGCGACGAGAAGCCCGACGCGCCCGAGCAGATTCTCGCCCGCTGGACGTGGCGGCTCGCGCGCGCGACGCGCAAGGTGCAGGACCGCCGCGCCTCGGCGGAGTACCCGGAGGCGAAGCGGCTCCTCGGCGCCCTCGCGAACTCGCGCGGCCACCGGCACGAGGAGAACGGGGCGAAGCTCGTGAAGGCGGCGCTCGAGCTGCCGCTGCCGGTGGGCGCGGCGCTCCTCGCGTCCGCGGAGGGCTACACGCCGCGCGCGACGAAGCTCATCGACGAGGCACGCGAGCGGCTCGGCACGATCCAGGAGGTCGCGCTCGCGCTCGCCGAGAACCTGCCCGCGCCGAAGCAGGGCGGCGGCCGCAGCCGGCGGCGCCGGCGGCGCAGGCGCAAGGGCGGCGGCGCGGCTGCGAAGCCTCAGCAGTCGGCCGAGGCCGCGCCCACCGACAAGACCGAATCATCGAGCTAGACCACGTTCAGCTCGCGGCACCGCCGGGCTGCGAGGCCGAGGCGTGTCGTTTCTTCGGGGAGCTGCTCGGCCTCGCGGAGGTCGAGAAGCCGCAGCCGCTCCGCTCCCGAGGCGGCGCGTGGTTCGCGCTCGGCGGCGGAGGCCAGCTCCACGTAGGCGTCGAGGAGCCGTTCGCGCCGGCGCGCAAGGCGCATCCCGCGTTCCGCGTTTCACCCGAGGAGCTCGACGAGCTTGCGGCCCGGCTCGAGTCCGCCGGCGAACGCGTGGAGTGGGACGACTCGCTCCCGGGCGCCCTCCGCTTCTACACGGCCGATCCGTGGGGCAACCGGCTCGAGCTGCTCGCTACTGGGTGAGGCCCTCGTTGGCGCTCGGACTGGCGCGGAGTTAAGAGGCGGGCCCGCCGGCGCTCTCGCCGGGGTCGTCGTCGTTTTCCTCGTCTCGCTCACGGAGGAAACGCGTCAGCTCGGCGGCGAGACTCTCCCCCGACGGCAGCTCCTCGGCCGCCTCCATCATGTCGACGCGGCGCTCGAGCTCCTCGACGTACGACGCCGTCTCGGCGTCGGAGGCGACCGCCTCCGTCACCTGCTCGGCGTATTCCTCCGCCGCCTGCTCGAGCTCCTCGAGGTCGACCTCGGCGCCGACGAGCTCGCCGAAGCGACGGCAGAGCGCAAGCGCGGCGCGGGGGCTCGGCGCGAGCGAGACGTAATGCGGTACGGCCGCCCAGAGGCTCACCGACGGAATGCCCTCACGCCGGCAGGCGTCGAGGAGGACGCCCACGATGCCGGTCGGTCCCTCGTAGCGCGACGGCTCGACGCCCAGCTCCTCGACGAGCGACGGGTCGCTCGCCGCGGCGCTCACCGGCGCCGGCCGCGTGTGCGGCACGTCCGCGAGCAGCGAGCCGAGTGTCACGACGAGCTCGATTCCCAGCTCCTGCGCCAGCTCGACGACCAGGCCCGAGTACGTCTTCCAGCGCAGGTTCGGCTCGACGCCGAGCAGGATCACCGCGTCGCGGTCGAGTCCCGGGATCGGAGCGTGGAGGAAGGTGTTCTCCGGCCACTCGAGCTTCCGCGTCAGCCCCTCCTCGAGCGAGACCTGCGGGCGCACGGCCTGGAAGTCGTAGAAGTTCTCCGACTCGATCTCGGCGAACGACTCCGCTCCCCACTGCCGCGCGAGGTAGCCGCCTCCGAGCGTCGCCGCCTGCCCTCCGTCGTTCCAGCCGCGGAACGCGGCGACCATGACGGGGCTCCGCAGGTCGGGCCGCGAAGACACGATCAGCTCCGACATTCTCCGAGTCTAGTCGGCTCGGACGGGGCGCCAGATTCGCGCGACGAGCCACACCGTCCAGCCGACGAGCGTCGCGGCCGTCGCGACGTGCAGCAGCACGAGCCACCACGGGACGCTGCCATACGTGCGGTACTGCACCTCCCCGATCGCCATCTGCACCGCGAGGATCGCGAACAACCCCGCGCAGCCGCGCAGCAGCCAGGGATACGCGCTCCGCCGCGTCCAGGCCCAGGCCGCGATTACGAGGAAGACGATCCCGAACACGGCGACCGCCCGCACGTGCCAGTAGACCGCCGGGTAGAAGGTGCCGAGCCGCGGCACGATCTGCGAGCCGGAGCTGCCCGGGAAGCGACCCGCCGCGGTCGCGACCGTCCCGCTGACGGCAAGCACGACGACGGCTCCGACGAGGACGAGCCCGCCGAGCCGAGCGATCGCCGGCAGCGGCGCTGCGACGCCGCGGACGAGGCGCGATGCCTCGAGCAGTGTCAGAACCGCGAGCGAGAGCACCGTGAACGAGAGGAGCAGATGCGTGATCACGAGGTACGGGTCGAGGTCGTAGTAGACGGTGATCGCGCCGAGCGGGGCCTGCGCGAGCGTGCCGGCGAAGACCGCCGTCGCGAGCCACCTGCCGCGGCGGCCGAGTCCCCGGGTGCGCCACGCCGCGAGGGCGAGCGCCAGGGTCGTGAACACGGTCACCGCCGACATGACCCGGTTCGAGAACTCGACGTCGGAGTGGTAGCCGCGCGGCAGCGCGTGCGCCGTCGTGCAGGTCGGCCAGTGGGGGCAGCCGAGCCCCGAGCCGGTGAGCCGGACGGTGGCTCCCGTGGCGACGATGAGGACGAGCACGCCCACGGCGGCGAACGCGATACGCCGGAAGACGACAGGAGTGACCGTCAGGGCGAGGCGGCGCGGCAGCGCAGCCGATGCGGACCCCGATTCCACGTTCCGGAGTCTACGACTCCAGAATCACACCGGCTCCCTCTTCCACGGAGCCGACACGGGCGAGGAAGAGGCCGACGCGCCCGAACTCGGCCTCGAGCGAGAGCGCCTTCTCCGCCGGCAGCGTCACCAGCAGGCCGCCCGCAGTCTGTGCGTCGTACGCGAGGGCGAGCAGCTCGTCGGGCACGCCGTCGCTCGAGACGTGCGCGCCGGCGAACTCGCGGTTGCGCGGATCGCCGCCGGTGCGAACGCCGGCCCGGGCGGCCGTGAGCGCGCCCTCGAGCGCGGGGAGCGCCGCGGCCTCGAGGCGGATCCTGACGCCGCTCCGCTCGGCCGTCTCATGCGCGTGCCCGAGCAGGCCGAAGCCGGTGACGTCGGTCACCGCGTGCGGCGAGAACGGCCGCAGCGCCTCGGCGGCACGGTCGTTCAGCGTCGTCATCCAGCGAGCCGCCTCCCCGAAGTCGCCCTTGGCGGCGAGCACGAGCCCGGTGCCGAGCGGCTTTGTGAGGAAGACGGCGTCGCCGGGGCGGGCGCCGCTCTTGATCCAGACGCCGTCCGGATGGACGGTGCCGACGACGGCGAGCCCGTACTTCGGCTCGGCGTCGCGAATGGTGTGTCCGCCCGCGAGGATCGCGCCCGCCGCCCGGACCTGTTCGTCGGCTGCCGAGAAGACCTGCGCGACTACGTCGGTCGCGAGCTCCTCCGGAAAGGCGGCGATCGAGAGGGCCAGGAGCGGCGTCCCGCCCATCGCGAAGACGTCGTTGAGCGCGTTCGTCGCCGCGATCCGGCCGAAGAGGGCGGGGTCGTCGACGAGGGGCGGGAAGAAGTCGACCGTGAAGACGAGCGCGCGCTCGTCGTCGAGCCGGTAGACGGCCGCGTCGTCGGCGGGGTCGAGACCGACGAGGAGGTCCTCGGCCTCCGCCGGGACGAATCCCTTCAGCAGCTCCTCGAGCCGCGCGGCCGAGTACTTCGCCGCACAGCCGCCGCCGACGGTGAGGCTCGTCAGTCCGGCGGTCTCCACGCCGTTTACTGTAGGCGCAATGGCCGGGGCTGCACTCGTCACGGGAGGCTCGTCCGGCATCGGGCTCGCGATCGCCCGGGCATTGCGGGAGGAAGGCTTCGAGCTCACGCTCGTCTCGCGGCGGCCGGAGAAGGTCGAGGCGGCGGCGGCCGAGCTCGGCGCGGCGGCCGTCGCGGCCAACGTCGCGGACGAGGAGGAGTGCGCACGGGTCGTCGCCGAGCACCGTGACCGCTACGGCCGGCTGGACGTGCTCGTCAACTCGGCGGGTGTCGGCATCGGGGGCCGCGTCGAGGACCTGCCCGCGAAGCACCTCGACCTCCAGCTCGGAGTCAACCTGCGCGGCCTCTTCCTGGTCACGCAGGCCGCGATCCCGCTCCTGCGCGAGTCGCGCGGCTGGATCGTCAACCTCGCCTCGATCGCCGGCACCGTCCCGACGCCAGGGCTCGCAACCTACGGCGCGACGAAGGCGGCGGTGATCGCGCTCACCCGCTCGCTCAACGCCGAGCTCGACGCCGACGGCGTGCGTGCGATCGCCCTCTGCCCGGGCTTCGTCGACACACCCATGGCCCAGTGGTCGGGAATCGAGCCTTCAGAGATGATCCGCCCCGAGGACTGCGCCGAGGTGGTGCGCATGTGCCTGCGGCTGAGCCCCAACGTCCGGATCCCGCAGGTCGTATTGGAGCGCGCCGGCTCCTAGCTAGCTCGCGAAGCTGACGCTTCGCTCGCTGGGGAAACGGAACTGCGCGGGCCGGAAAGCGCGGTTCCGGCCCGCTTCGTGCTGTTTGCCTTGGATTGCTCTGTGGGGCGGAGGCGTGTGTCGTGCGCTCGCGCGCGGCGGAGGCCGGCGCGAGCGCGGTCCGGCCTGCGGCTAAGCCCCGCTTCGCGGAGGCTTAGCCTCCGGCCCTGAACCGCACTCTGGTTGAAGCGTTCGAACCCACTTGGCGTCGAGGCGGCGGCGTAACCCCGTTACGCCGCCGCGCAGTAGCGGGCGTGCACGCCGCAGGCATGCTCGGCCGCGACGGAACCGGGCGTCTGAACCGCGCTTCCCAAAAACAAAGCCCTACTGCACGCGCAGTTCGTTCATCCCCGGGCGAAGAGCGCAGCTCTTCGCCCGGCTAGCCCGTCTTGACCTTGGGCTGGGTCTGCGCCTGGGTCGCGGCCTGTGCCTGCTTGAGCTTCTTGATCTGGGCTTTGATCGACGAGACCTGCGGGTTGCTCGGATCGAGGTTGATGAACTGCTTCCAGGCCTTGATGGCGGCCGGGTAGTCGCCGGCGTTCTGGGCCGCGGTCGCATACAGCTGCTGTGCCGTCGCGCTCTTGGGGTCGATCTTCGTCGCCTTCTTGTAGTCGT
>JBJMKE010000058.1:0-55570 GCA_045806005.1 Gaiellaceae bacterium | reverse complement strand
GGTTGTGCTCGAGGTGGCCGAGCTCGTGCGCGAGCACGAAGCGGTCCATGCGCGGCGTGAACGGCGGTTCGACGATCGGCTCCCAGAGGAAGACGCGCCGGCTCGCGCCCAGGCCGGTCGCGAACGCGTTCGGCTCGTCGAAGCCATCCAACACCCGCACGGGCACGTGCACGTGCTCGGTACGCTCGAGCGGCGTGACGTAGGGCGCGTCGAACGCGGTACCGCCGAGGAGCCACGGTGTGACGAACGCGAACAGGATCGTCAGCCCGACGAAGACCGGCGCTGCCGGCAGCCACCAGCCGTCGCCGATTCGACACACCCGCGCCAAACCCATCACGACGGCGAGCGCGGCGCACAGGAAGACGAACCGCACGCCCAGCGCGAGCCAGTCCCCGATCGTCGCCTGCACGTAGCTGCCCGAGAGCCCGTAGCGGTGGCGCCACCAGACGTCCAGGACCGCGAACGGCAGCTCCGCAGCCCAGACGAGGGCGAAGCCGATCATGCCGAGCAGCATCCCCGTGCCGATCGGCCCCGCCGCCGACTCGCGCGTCCAGCGCACGCCGTAGCGGACGAAAAGGCCGAGCACCACGAGCTGCGTGAGGGTTCTGCCGAGCCAGAAGAGCCGCTCCACACCGCTGTAGTGCCGCGCCCGGTGCAGCGCGTGCGGCGGGAAGAGCGCGTGCGCCGAGAGGTGCGGCAGGTGATACGCCGGCAGCGACGACCGCCAGAGCAGCCACGCCGCGACGGCCCATGCCGCCGCGGCGACGGCCGCGAGGGCTACGCGAGCGAGAACTCGAGCTCCTGCTGCTGCGGCTCCTCCCGCCCCTCGAGCGGGCTCGCGTGCGGGTAGCGATCCGTGATCAGGAACAGGTACGCATTGAGCTGAGCCTGGTAGCGCAGCCCGTACGCCATCAGGTTCCGCAAGCCCCAGGGCGCCTCGCCGAGCGCGAGCGCGACGAACCAGGTGAAGAACGCTGCCACGAACGCCGCGTACAACAGCACTGCACCGATCACCCACGCCGGAACGATCAGGAGGAGCCGGAACAACGTCTTCGCACGATGCTGCCGTTGAGGCTCATCGGGCAGCACCAGGTCGAGGGGATACGCGCCGGGGGCGCCTGTGAACCCCGGGAACGGATTCGCCGCGAGCGTGACGAACGCCCAGACGTGCAGCTGGTAGCGCAGGTAAGCGGCGGTGAACCGATAGAACGGCCGCGCCGGCCTCCCGATGATCAAGGTCGTGAACCAGTTGAGGACGGCGACGATCTCGACCACGACGGTCCAGAGGAAGAGCCAGACGAAGTGCGGGATGGCGAGCGGCAGCCGGAAGAACACCGTCACGCGAGAGCGGTGCAGGTCGTGCGCGTCGCCCACGAGACTGACCGGGTGCGGCGGCGGAGGCGACACCGACTCGAGCAGCGCGGCGGGATCCGTGCTGGGGTAGCGGTCGGTGACTAACAGAACGTATGCGAGTACCTGGGCGCCGTAGCCGACGCCGTAGACGCCCGCGTCACGCAACCCTCTCGGCATGCGGCCGAGCACGAGCGACGCGAACCAGCCGAAGACCGCGCACACCCCGGCGAGCAGGCCGCCGGACCCGCCACCTCCTGTGCTGCCCCGGCCACCTCGCCGTGACGAGCCCCTGAAGAAGAGGGTGTTCAGGGTGGGGCCGGTCGCCCCACCGAGAAAGGCGGCGAGGACGAACGACGGGATCCCGAGGATGACCCGGAAGAGCGTCTTCCAGCGCGACTGCGTCTGCGGGTCTGCCGGCAGGCGGACGTCAACCGGGTATTCGCCCTCTTCGCCCGTGAACCCCGGGTACGGGTTCGCCAGCAGGTACAGGTACGCGTTCAGGTGCACCGTGTAGCGGACGTAGGCGCACAGGAACCGATGCAGCCGCCGCGGGGGCCGGCCGAGGATCAGCGTCGCGAACCAGTTCACGATCACCACGACCACCACGCCGATCGACCACAGCGTGAGCCAGATGTAGTGCGGGATCCCCAGGAGGAGCCGGAAGAAGACGGTCAGGCGGTTCCGGTGGAGGTCATCCTCGACGACGAGACCAACGGGATGGGCTTCGTTCATGTGCCCATCTATACGTCATCCGGCAGACTGCGCATAGGGATGGACGACACGAATCTCGACCAGGAGACTGCGGAGCGGATCGAGCAGCCCGTCGACGCAGAGGCCGAGCGCGAGGCGCGGCTCACTCCCGCCGAGGCGGCCGCGCGGATGCGGATCAACGTCCCGGTCCGCGGCAACCGCAAGCTGCGCACGCTGATCGAGCGCGTCAATGCGGACGACCAGGTCAAGGGGTGGTGGCACGTCGCCAACGTCAACGCTGTGGCGCGGATGGAGATCAACGACCACTCCTGGGTGCACATCCAGATCGTCGCGAACATCGCGCTCAAGCTCCTCCGCCAGCTCACGAAGCATGGCATCGAGCCGGGGCTCGTCCGCGACTTCGGGCTCGAGCAGGACGACGCGGAGGTGGTCGTCGTCCTCGCGGCGCTCTTCCACTGCGCTGGGATGTCGATCCACCGGCACGGCCACGAGGACTTCTCCCTCTTCCTCTCCGAGCCGAAGCTGCGGGAGCTGCTCGACGGCCTGTACGAGGAGCCGGACAAGACGGTGATCGTGTCCGAGGTGCTGCAGGCGATCATCAGCCACCGCGCCGACGGAGAGCCGCTGACGGTGGACGCCGGCATCGTCCGCGTGGCCGACGCGCTCGATATGGCGAAGGGCCGTTCGCGGATCCCGTTCGAGAAGGGCAGCGTCTCGATGCACTCGCTCTCGGCGGCGGCGATCGAGGACGTCACGATCACGGACGGCGAGGAGCGGCCGGTCCTGATCGAGATCCGGATGAACAACTCGTCCGGGCTCTTCCAGGTGGACGGGCTCCTGAAGGCGAAGCTGCGCGGGAGCGGGCTCGAGCCGTATGTCGAGGTGGTCGCGCACATCGACACGGAGACCGAGCGGCGGCTCGTCCCGATGTATCGGCTCGAGATCTAGGCGCGCGGGCGCGCCACCTGGGTCGTAGCCCTCAGGGCGACGGAGCCGCGGTCTGGAAGCGAGAGAGAGAACGGCCCTTGAAGTCGTCCACCCACATCGAGCCGAACGCTCTGCGGACGACGAACGGCAAGCCGCCGACATGCACCGTGCCGACGACCTTGTTGGTCGACGGATCGATCAGCGAGACCGTGCCGTCGCGCTGGTTGGGGATCCACTCGAGACCGTCGGGGCCGCGCTCGCCGTCGGCAGGCCCCTGACCGACCTTCACCGTGCTGACGATCGTGTTGGTGGCCGGATCGAGTTTCGTCACGCTGTCGTCGGCCGTGTTCGAGACGAAGACGCCGTCTCGATGCACGTCGACACACAGCGAGCCGTTCTTGCCGATCCTGATCGGAGTGACGGCGTTGGTCGCCGGGTTGATCCGAAATATCTTGCTCCCGGTCTGAGATCCGACCCACACCGACCCGAGACCGACGCGCACGCACGTGGGCGATCCGCCGGTCCGGATCGTCTTCACGATGCGCTTCCTCCTGCCGCTGATCCGGCTGACCGAGCCGGCGGAGTAGTTCGTCGTCCACGCCGAGTGGAATCCATAGGCGACGGCCCTCGGCCGGTGCGTACGCCGCACGGTCCGGCGCCGACCCTGATCGTCTTCACGGAGCTGCTCCTCGGCTACGCGGTGGCGCCGGAACCGTCGCTCCGGCGAGCGGTCGCCGTACTCGCCGAGGCCGTCCGAGCGGCGACCTGACCTCGTCCTGGCCCGGCTAAACTGGCCGCCGACCCGTTGCGGGGTCGTCTAATGGTAGGACGCCTGACTCTGGATCAGGAAGTTGGGGTTCGAATCCCTGCCCCGCAGCCTCATAACCAAGCGGCTTAGACAGACAGAAGGCGGCTCACGGGCGGTTGCCAAGTGGCCTTTTTAGGCACTTCAACGCAGTGGGAAGCGGCCCGCTTTCGCGGGCCGCTTGTTTCTGCTTGCTCAACGGCCAACGGTCATCGTCGCGACCCGGAGTCCCCGCTATCCAGGGCCTAAGACGGTCACCCGCCCACGTTTGTGCTGATCACAGCGAAGTCGAGGTTGGTGGCTCCGCCGACGACATGCACCCAGTAATGGGTGTCAATCGTGAACGGCTGGCAGTCCTTTACGATGCAGATCCACTCTGCATGGAAGGTCTCACTCGCCGTTGTCGTGCCTATCCCTCCTGAGCGGGTGTCGATGAAGGGACTGCCCGCGGAGCTGATGTACACGCCTCCAAAAAACGAGCTGTTTTGATGGATTTTGAAGGAGTACTGTTCAAGATTGCGGTTGAAGCTGTTCCAGCACCAATTCGCGGTCACCGTGACACCGTATTTGCCCGCCGAATCTGTAGCGCACTGCTCGATCACAGGGCATAGGGGCTTAAGGCTTTGGCGCCCCTTGCGAAGTGCTACTCGCCCATTGCGACGCACCACTCGCCCGACGTGGCCCCTCAGCACCCGGCGGACGCTGGCGTGACCAGTCCCCTCGCATATCAGGTGCGGACGGATTTTTGGCGAACTCGCCCGCGCACTGCTCGTGCTCGCCCACCCACCGGCCACGCCGACCGCCGATACCAGAACCAGCGCGGCTGTAATGGACAGAAGTAACGCGGCGCGACGACCCGCATGCTCTCCTCTGCTCACTCGTCTGCTCACTTTCCGATCCTCCTCGCTCCCCTGAGTCTCAGCACACGAGCCGCAGGTGCCTAGCGGCGATCTAAAGCAGGCGCGCTATCCACTGTCAAGAGGACCAAGATCCTTACGCCCTCGAAACCAAAGCTGGCCTGACACGCCGCAACAGCCGCCGCAACACCTCAACGGCGTCCCGCTCCCCGGCGCACAGGCTCGCCAGCGCAGCGAGCGCAAGCTGCGACTCCGCCACAGACTGTCCGGACATCAGCGAGCAATTAGCGGCCGCCGCGGTGTGCCACGCCGGCGAAGGGCGAAGATGGAGAGAGCGATCCAAAGAAACACGAGGGATCCGACCGCTATGAGCCAGAACTCCCCAAGGGCTGGCCTCGTGCGCAGGTGGCGGGCTGACGCAAACGCGTCGTTTGGCTCAGTAAGAGACATCGGACGACTCTCCCAGGGGGGAGCCACCCGACGACTCTGGATCAGGAAGTTGGGGTTCGAATCCCTGCCCCGCAGCTAGCGAGTGACGATCGGCGTCGGCGCCGAAGTCGCGCGCGCGGAGCCGGCGGGTGTGTGAACGACTACGAGGACACGCATCCGGTCGCCGGCCCACCCGGGTGAAAGCCGTAGAGAACGACGCGTCGCTCCCGGTACCGAGGCGCACGCGCGGCCGTGCACGTTGCAACGCATCCATTCGAAGCGGTTGCCGGTGAGCGGATCGCCGTACCAGCGGCCGGTCGTCGCCCTGAGCACGTGCCCGACTCGGTGCGCTCCCTTGACCCGCGGGCGCGCCTTGACGCTGGGGAGTATCGGGAAGGCGGACCCGCTCACGGCCCGCTCGAGGGCGGACGTGACCGTGATGCGGCCGCTGCGCGCTCGTCGAGGCACCGTGGCCACGAGCTCGCCGTCCGAGCGGATCGTGAACCGGGCGGCGACGCCGGCGAAGCTGACTGCCGTCGCGGCGGCGAGCCCATGTCCGTGAAGCGTGACGCGAGCGCCGACCCGCGCCGAAGACGGCTCCTCGCCGGCGAGGCTGAGCGGCTCCACGAAGTGGTAGACGTGAACCGCCCACTGGCCGAAGCTGTCGCGGAGGGACCCGTCTGAAGCGGTAACGGCCCGATCCTCCGTATAGACGCTGCCGGACCCGGCCCATTGCGGGAGCCCGCTGAAGGTCACCGTGGCGCTTCCCGGGCCGCTGCGCAGGGCGATCAGCCACACGTCGTCGACAGACGTCCCTTGCCGCAGGACGGCTTCTGTCGTCGGATCGCTGGTTGCGAGGAACCCGTCGGCCTGGACGCTCAGAAGCGCCGGCGCGATCGGCGCCGAGGGGGACAGCTCGTGCACGAGCGGCTTCAGCACGTTCTGCCAGAAGGTCCAGTTCCAGCCGTACTTCGCATCGCTCGCGCTCCAGCAGCCGGGTCGGTCGCCCCCGTAGAAGGCGAGCGCCTGGGCGCCGTTGCCGATCGCGTCATAGGCCATGAACCGCTCCTGCTGCAGGGTGGGAAGCACGAAGGCGCCCGTCGCGGGGCTCCAGCTGCTGTGCGCGCAGATCTGCAGCGTCGTCCAGACGGGCGTTGCCGGCGCGAGCGAGGCTAGCGTGGCCGTCCAGGTTCCCACCCGGTGCAGGTCGGGCGAGGGGTTGGCCAGCGTGATCGGATAGACGTCGACGCCGTGGATGTCGGTGACGGCGCCGTACGGTGCGAGGTCGGCGGCCGTGCCCAGCGGAGCCTGGACGGTCACCCAGAGCGGCCCCGGATGGAGGCCGGGCTCTCCGGCACACCAGGAGGGATCGCCGCGCGAGGTGACCCGGCAGTAGGCGAACCGGAGCGCCGGAGGCGCGATGTCACTCCACCACGGCTCGTCGCGTCCTCTCCACAGCGCGACCGCGCTGCCGCTCGGATCGCGGGTCAAGGTCGCGACGACCTGCGTCAGCCCACGGTCCTCCGCGGACCCCGGCAGGGCCTGGGAGTACCCGCTCAGGTTCACCCACGTGTAGACATGGCGCGCTGCCGCCGCGCGATCCCAGGCGAGTGCCGAAGCGATGGCGTCACTCGTCCAGACCCCGCCCGGGCCGACCCGGAACACGTTCACGCCTGCCGAGGCGGTCTCTGCCAATGCGTCTGCTCCCCAGGGCGTCTTCGAGCCGAGAGGAGGACCGGGAGACAGGACGAGCGGGAACGCGCCTCCGGGCAGAAGCCCTGTTCCGGGCGCGTCGGATGGTCCCGGTGCCGCGCTCGCCCCTCCCCCGAAGCTCACCGCTGCGAACGCAACTGCCGCGATTGTGACGGCGCATCTGACCGTCCAACGCGTGCCCATCACCGGCACGATAGACCGCCCTACGCGGAACCGGGTTTCGCCGGGCGGGAGAGAGGAACAGGACCCGCGCTCCCTCCTCTGGGAGCCTCACGACGAAGGGCCGGGTGCTATGCCGCCCGGCCCTTCAGCTTCTCCGCTGCATCCCTGGCTAGCCCGCTGCGGGCGGGTCCGGCGGGCAGATTTCACCCGGAGCGGGCGACCCACCGCGTGCAACCATGCGGGCGATGGGACGCGTGATGTGGAGCGTGAGGCGAGGCCGGGCCGGCGAGTTCGACGCGCCCGAGCTCATGCGCGGCTATCGCTCGGCCAACCCGGTCCACGAGCCGAAGCTCGGCGACGTCGTCCGTCTCCCCGACGGCTCCGGCCCGTGGCGGGTCGTCGACTGGGCCGTAGCCGACCGGGCCGACGCGCCGGGCAACGTGCTCATGGTCGAGCCCGCAGCCGGCTGAGACACGCGAGTCGCTACGCGGTGAGCGCCCTGGCCTTGAGCTGGTCGAACTCGGCCTGGGTGATCGCGCCCGAGTCGAGCAGCTGCTTGCCCCTCGCGATCTGGTCCGTGGGCCCGGACGATGAGGCGACCGAGCGCACGTAGTCGTCCATCTGCCGCTGCTGGCCCTGCGCGCGCTCCAGCGACCGCTCGCCCATGCTCTTCCCTTCGGCGATCAGGTAGATGAAGACGCCGAGGAACGGGGCGATGATCACGAAGACGCTCCAGCCCGCCTTCGCCCAGCCGCCGATGTCGTGCCGGCTGAACAGGTCGCCGAAGACGGTGAAGAGGAGCCAGAACCACAGGATCCACATGAAGAACACGAGCATCGACCACATCACGTCGCCGAACGAGTAGGCAGCTAGCACGGTTATCCCCTCCGTCTTGGGATCGAGATTGCGATTCAACCCAGAACCTGTCACGGGACGGTCGGAGCGTCCAGGGTTGCGGTCACCCCGGCGGCAGTAAGCTCGCACCATGGTCCGATTCGGCTCCAGAGCCGGGATGCCCACGTCGCTCTTCGAGCGGGCCCTCGACTCCGGCTAGCAGTGGCCAGGGCTCTCCGTGACCTACACGGGCGGAGCTACGGCACGGCCAGCCGCTCCCAGACGTTCTCGAGCAGCCGCCGGAACGTCGCGTCGCGGAGGGCGCTCGTGAGGTTGAGCGCGCCCGAGGAGAACACCTTCGCGCCCCCCTGTTCGTAGTAGGTCATGTCGCCGCGGATCGACGAGTCGGCCAGGTGCGGATCGACCTGCGCCAGGACGTCGGTTTCCGCCGGCGAGACGGAGGTCGGCATGTCGTACTCGATCCCGAGCCAGGGCCACTTCGCGAGCGCCTCGTCGTCGACGCCCGCCGTCTGCCACGCCTGCGTCCCGTCGGGCGTGAGCCGGTAGTAGCCGCGGTGCCGTCCCTCGTCGTTCGCGCGGTACTGGACGCCGAGGATGCTCGATTCCGGCCGGCCGAGCGTGCGCCACTCGGCGACGCGGGTGATCACGTCGCCGTGCCGCCCGATCTTCCAGAGCAGGTTGGTCGAGGAGAGGAAGATCATGTTCCCGCCGAGGTCGCGGTAGCCCTCGATCAGGTCGTACATGTGGCTCGTCACGTACTCCTCGTGGAAGGGGAAGACGATCAGGTCGTAGTCGCGCGCCAGCTCCTCCGCGCTCGTGAACTTCCCCAGGTCCTGGTCGCTGAGGAAGTCGACCTGCTTGCCGGTGGCGTAGAGCCAGTGGAGGAACGGCACGTCGTACATGCGCCAGCTCGGCGGCGCGCCGCCCTGGATGTAGGAGCGGGAGAGGTCGACGGTGCGGATGTCGTTGGCGGCGTACCACGTGTCGCCCCAGCCGTCGCCGTCCGCGTCGTAGTGGTTGTAGGCCTCCCACGTGTAGGTATGGAGCACGACGGCGATCCGGTGCGCGCCGAGGAGCTGCGGCCGGATGACGAACGGCGCGTAGTAGTTGCGCCCGTCCGGCGCCGTCAGCCGCGCGAAGTACATCCCGTTCGCCCAGTCGCCGAGCTGCTCGCCGAGCGTCGCCGGAGCGTTGCGGCTCGCCGACCAGTCGACGTGGAGCGGGGTGCCGACCGAGACCCCCTCCATCGCCGTCCCCAGCGTCGGCTGCGTCTCGGGCCCCGCCTGGAAGAACTGCAGCGTGAAGGACGGCACGTCGGCCGCGATCCGCAGCTGTGCCGTCGTCCTCGGCGAGTAGGTCGCTTCGGTGAAGCCGGCATCGATCCCCAGGACGCGCACCACGGGCGCCGGCGGCAGCCAGGCCAGCAGCCGGTGGTCGCCGCACCCGCGAGCCGGTGCGCCGGCCGTGACGAGCAGCCGGTACGTCTGGGGCAGCGTGCCCGGCGGCGGCGCCCAGACGAGCGCATGCGGGCCCGCGCCGAAGGACGTCTGCGTCGTGAGCACCGTCGTCGGGTGCTTGCGGCAGATCATCACGCGGAGGAAGACCGTCGCGGGGGCGGCGAGCCGGAAGTGGACGACCGCCTGGTCGCGCAGGCCGTCGCCGTTCGGGCTGACCGTCGCGAGCAGCGGTCGGTCGCCGGCGAACGGCGTCCCGGCCGTGACGCGCAGGCCGGTGAGACGCCGCGGCCTCGCCGCCTGCTCGATCGCGTGCGTCACCTGCGCCGCGGTGAGCGGAGGCGTGATCTCGTCCCTGTCGCCGCGCGCGGCGCCCGCCTCCCAGTCCGAACGCAGGGGGCCGGCCGTCCTCCCCGGCCCCGGGGCCGACGAGACCGCCACGAGGAGGAGCACCAGCGCGATGAGACCGACGCGCAAACCGCGTCATACGGTCGCACAAGCGGCGGCGCGTCAGTCGATCGCGCGGCGGTAGAAGCCGCGCACACCGACCGCGATCAGGGCGGTGACCGAGAAGACGAGCACGACGAGGCAGACCCACGGCCGGATGTGCGGCACGTGAGGCACCATCGCCCCGCGTAGCAACTCGCTGACGTAGGTCATGGGGTTGCAGGCGGTAACGATCTGGAACCAGCGCAGCTGGTCGAGGGAGGGCCACGGGTACTGGCTGCAGCCGGTGAAGAGCAGGGGCGTGAAGACGAGCGAGAAGACGAGGCTGATCCGCTGCGGCTGCACGAGCGTCCCCATCAGCAGCCCGAAGCCTGCGCCGACGAGCGCGCCGAGCACGAGGCCCGCGACGAAGAGGGGGAAGGCGCTCCAGCGCCACGGGATCGAGCCGAGGACGAGGATCCCGACCGGGATCATGATCAGCGTCGCGGTAACCGAGCGGAGGAGCGCGAAGAGCACCTTCTCCCCGGCGACGTAGGAGGTCGGCATCGGCGCGAGCAGCCGATCCTCGATCTCCCTCGTCCAGCCGAACTCGGCCACGAGCGGGAAGGCGAGCGTCTGCATCGCGGTGATCACCGCCGTGAGGGCGAGCAGCCCGGGGAAGAGCAGATTGGTGTAGCCGTGCCTCGTGTAGCCGAGGGTGCCGAGCACCTTCCCGAACACGAAGAGCATGAACAACGGCTGCAGGATGACCTGCGCGAGGAAGGCGGGAAACTCCTTCCAGGTGACGTAGACGTCGCGCCAGAGCACCATCCGGAAGGCGCGCCACTGCGTCGGCTGCGCCGGCGCGGGTGCGGCGACGGCGCTCATCGCAACGTCCGCCCAGTGAGGTGGATGAAGACGTCCTCGAGCGTGGGCGCCCTGAGCTTCACGTCCTGCAGCGCGAGCCCGTGGTCGGCGAGCACGGCCGCCGCGGGTGCGACGAGCCGCGCGGCGTCGCCGGTCAGGTAGAGGCGGACGCGCAGCGGCTCGCCGTCGGGCGCCGGCGGCGGCGTGTCGAGAGAGCCGTTCGTGGCCGCGTGGAGCGGCTCGACCCGGTCGACGCCCTCGAGCGCCCCGAGCGCCTCGACGACTGCGCCGTCGGCCGGCGAGTCGGCGGAGAGCTCGAGCGTCCCCTCGCCCTCGAGCGAGCGCATCAGCGCCTCCGGCGTGTCGAGGGCAAGCAGCTTGCCGTGATCCATGATCCCGACCCGGTCCGCGAGCAGGGCTGCCTCGTCCATGTCGTGGGTGGTCAGGATCAGCGTCACCTCGGAGTCGCGCAGCTCGCGCAGGCGGTCCCAGACGAAGAGACGCGCGGCCGGGTCGAGCCCGGTCGTCGGCTCGTCGAGGAAAAGCACGCGCGGCTCGTGCATGAGCGCCCGCGCGATCATCACGCGCTGCGACTGTCCCCCGGAGAAGAAGTCCGGCTTCTCACGGGCGCGGTCGAGCAGGCCGAACTGGTCGAGCAGCTCGTCGGCTCGCTCCTCGCGCTCGCGCGCGTGCACGCCGTGGTAGGCGGCGTGGAAGACGAGGTTGTCCCGGATCGAGATCGAGCGGTCGAGGTTGCTCCGCTGGGGCACGACCGCGAGCTGCTGCCGCGCTCCGACCGGGTCGCGGACGACGTCGACGCCGCCGATCCGCGCGGTGCCGCCCGTCAGGCGAACCCGCGTCGTGAGCATGCCGACCGTCGTCGTCTTGCCTGCTCCGTTCGGGCCGAGGAGCCCGAAGACCTCGCCGGCAGAGGCGGCGAACGAGACCCCGTCGACGGCGTTCACCTTCGCCTTCGGATAGCGCTTGACGAGATCGAGGACCTCGACGGCGAACTCGGCAGGCACGTGGCAATCGTAGGGGCGGCCTACCTCGACGGGCGCCGCACACGGGTGTACTTTCGGGACATGGACGTGCTTCCAGGCCGCACGGCCGAGGGCCGCAAGACCGTCACGGTCCTCTTCTGCGACCTCGTGGCGTACACCGAGCTGGCGGGCCGGCTCGACCCCGAGGCGCTCCGCCATCTGATGCTTCGCTTCTACGACCGCGCCGCGGCGGTGATCGAGGCGCACGGCGGCACCGTGGAGAAGTTCGTCGGGGACGAGGTCATGGCCGTCTTCGGCGTGCCGGTCGTGCGCGAGGACGACGTCCTGCGCGCGGTGCGGGCCGCCGTCGCCGTGCACGCGTGCGTCGCCGAGCTCGACCGCGAGAGCGACCTGCATCTCGAGGTGCGGATCGGCGTCAACACCGGCGAGGTGGTGACGGGCGATCACTCCATCGGGCACGGGTTCGTCAGCGGCGACGCGGTCAACGTCGGCAAGCGGCTGGAGCAGGCCGCCGCGCCGGGGGAGATCGTCCTCGGCGAGACCACGCACCGGCTGGTGGCCCACGCGGTGCAGGCGACGCGGCTCGAGCCCCTGGCGCTGAAGGGAAAGGCCGCCGAGGCCGTCGCGTTCCGTCTCGAGTCGATCGACGCGGCCGCGACCGCCATCCCGCGCCGCGACGACACGCGGTTCGTCGGCCAGGCGCGCGAGCTCGAGCGGCTGCGCGCCGTGTTCGACGAGGCCGCCTCCGCGGGCGTGCGCCTGCTCACGGTGGTGGGCGAGCCCGGGATCGGCAAATCGCGACTCGTGCAGGAGCTCCTGTCCTCGGTCGCCGCCCGCGCGACCGTGCTCGTCGCGCGCTGTCCCCCCTACGGCGAGGGCACGACGTTCTCGCCGCTCCGCGAGGCGATCCGGGAGGCGGGCCGGGACGAGAGCGCCTGCGAGGGCTCGAGCTACGAGGTCTTCGCCGCCATGCGCGGGCTGTTCGAGGAGCTCGCCCGCGAGGGTCCCGTCGTCGCCGTCTTCGACGACGTCCACTGGGCCGAGGAGACCCTGCTCGACCTGATCGAGCACCTCTCGGTCCGGCTCGGCAGCCGGCCGGTGCTGCTCCTCTGTCTCGCCCGGCCGGAACTGGCCGAGCGCCGCCCGCAGTGGCTCTCGCGGGCCGAAGCGACGCTGGCCCTCGAGGCGCTGTCCGAGTCGGACGCGCACGGGCTCCTCTCCTCGCTCGGGGCGCCGGACGCCGTCCGCGAGCGCATCGCGGAGCTGGCGGAGGGAAACCCGCTCTTCATCGAGCAGCTCGCGGCGTTCGCCGGCGAGGGCGGCCTGGACGTCAGGCTGAGCGGCTCGATCCGCGGCGTCCTCCACGCCCGGCTCGACCGGCTCGACCACGAGGAGCGCGACGTCTTGGAGCGCGCCTCGGTGCTCGGCCGCAGCTTCCCGCTCGATGCCGTCCTGCAGCTGATGCCGCCGGAGGAGCGCGAGCGGGCGCAGGCTCGCGTCTTCGAGCTCGTGCGCCGCGGGCTGATCCAGCCGGACCTCGCCGTCGGCGAGGACGGCTTCCGCTTCCAGCACGCTCTCGTCCGCGAGGCGGTCTACGAGGCGATGCCGAAGGCGCTCCGCGCCGACCTGCACGAGACGGTGGGCGCGCGGCTCGACGACCAGAGCGCCCCGCCGGCCCTCGTCGGCTTCCACCTCGAGCACGCGTGCCTCCTGCGGCGGGAGCTCGGGCTGCGGGACACCGACCTCGCCCGGTACGCGGGCCGTCTCCTGCGTCTCGCCGCCGAGGAGACGCTCAGCCGCACCGACGCGCCGGCCACGCTGTCGCTGCTCGAGCGGGCGCAGGCCCTCCTCCCCACCGACGATCCCGAGCTGCCTGTCGTGCTGACCGGGCTCGGCGTCGCACGGCTCAACGGAGGGGACTTGCCCGGCGCCGAGTCCGCGCTCGTCGAGGCGGTCGAGACGGCTTCGGCGCTCGGCCTCCGCGCGCCCGAGCTGCACGCACGCATCGAGCTCCAGTTCGTCCGCGCTTTCGCCGAGGGGACGCCGGTCGAGGAGAGCGTCGCGCTCGCGACCGAGGCGATCGCCGAGCTCGAGCCACTCGGCGACGAGCTCGCGCTCGCCCGCGCCTGGTGGCTGAAGAGCAGCGGCGACCTCGCCGCGTGCCGCTGGCGGGCGCGGGCGGAGGCGATCGAGCGGGCGCTGGCGTACGCGCGGCGGGCGCAGGCGGGGGTCGAGATGGTCGGGACGCTGGCGGGCCTGGTGGCGCAGGCGCTCCTCCACGGGCCCACCCCGGTCGAGGAGGCGATCGCGCGCATCGAGGATCTGCGCGACGAGCTCGGGCTCGACCCGCCGCTGCGGAGCTCGCTCAACACGAGCCTCGCCGGCCTGCTCGCGCTGCGCGGCGAGCTCGACGAGGCGCGCAGCCTGTTCCGGGACGCAGCCGCGACGTACGAGGAGTTCGGCCTGCGCTTCCGGCGCGCGACCCAGTCCTTCGTCGGAGCCCAGATCGAGCTGCTCGCCGGGGACGCCACGGCCGCCGAGTGGGAGCTGCGCGCTTCGTCGGGAGCGTTCGACGAGATCGGCGCCGCGACGTCCGCGACGACGCACCGAGCGCTGCTCGCCGAGGTCGTGGCGAGGCTCGGGCGCCTCGAGGAGGCGGAGGAGCTGGCCCAGCAGGTCGCCGCCGAGGCGTCCTCCGACGACCTCATCGCACAGGTGCTCTCGCGCTCGACGCTCGCGCGCGTGCGGGCGCGCGAAGGCTCGGCGCACGAGGCTGTGGAGCTCGCGACGGAGGCGCGCCGGCTCCTCGCCGGCGCGGAGTTCCCCCAGCTCGCGATCGCCGCGCTCACCGCCGGCGCCGAGGCGGCCGCCGCTGCCGACGAGCGCGCTGAAGCCGAGCGGCTGCTGGCCGAGGCGCGCCGGATCGCCGAGGCCAAGGGCGCTGTCGCGAGCGTCGCTCAGCTTGCCGCGGTTCGTGTGGCGGGTTAGATTCGTCTTCAAGCTGCGGACAGGAGGCTGGAATGACCGACGAATCGAACGGCCCCGAGCACGAGGACGACGAGGAGCAGGCGCCGGGAGAGCGCGGACTCGAGCAGCACGGCCTCGAACAGCACGGCCTCGAACAGCACGGCGAGGAAGAGGACGACCAGGAGGAGCCCTCCGGCGGCGACAACCAGTAGGACGAAGGTCGCCGGCAGCGCGCGCAAGCCGCCGCCGGGCGCCCACCGGATCGGAGCGGTCGCCTCCGACGAACCCGTCGAGGTGACCGTCCTCGTACGCCCGCGCCGACCGCTCCCCTCGCCCGAGGAGCTGGGCCGACAGCCGCTCGCGGAGCGGCGCCATCTCACCCGGCGCGAGTTCGCGGCCCGTCACGGAGCCGATCGCAAGGACCTCGCCGCGATCGAGGACTTCGCGGCGAAGCACGACCTGCGCGTCCGGCAGGCGAGCGCCGCCCGCCGCAGCGTCGTCCTCGTGGGCTCGGCCGACCGGATGCAGGCGGCTTTCCGCACCCGGCTCGCCCGCTACCGCTCCTCGGAGGGCGAGTACCGCGGCCGGTCCGGCCACGTCCACGTCCCGGCGGCCGTCGCGCCCGCGATCGAAGCCGTCCTCGGCCTCGACACCCGGCCGCAGGCAACCCCCGACTGCCGCGCCGTGCCGGAGGAGCGCGCCGAGGAGGCGCGGAAGACCTCGTTTACACCGACGCGGATCGCAGAGCTCTACGACTTCCCGCTCGACCTGGACGGAAGCGGCCAGCGAATCGCGGTGATCGAGCTCGGCGGCGGCTTCCGTCGCTCCCGGCTGCGCCGCTACTTCGAGAAGCTCGACCGGCCGATGCCGAAGCTCACGGCCGTCTCCGTCGACGGCGTCCGCAACCGGCCCGGAGTGAATCACGGCGCCGACGGAGAGGTCGTGCTCGACATCGAGGTGATCGGCGCCGTCGCTCCCGGCGCAGAGCAGCTCGTCTACTTCGCCCCCGTCAGCGACCGCGGCTTCGTCGACGCCGTGACGACCGCGCTCTTAGACCCTCGCGCGCCGTCGATCCTCTCCATCAGCTGGGGACAGGCCGAGGATCAGTGGACGGAACAGGGACGGCGCGCGCTCGACCAGGCGTTCCAGGCAGCCGCGCTGCTGGGCGTCACCGTCTGCGCCGCGTCCGGCGACAACGGCTGGCGGGACGGCGTCGCAGGCCGGATCGCCCACGTCGACTTCCCCGCCTCCAGCCCCTACGTCCTCGCCTGCGGCGGGACTCGTCTCGAGGAGAAGCGCGGCGGGATCGCCGAGGTCGTCTGGAACGACCACGACGGGAACTCGACCGGCGGCGGCGTGAGCAGCTGTTACGGGGTGCCCGCGTGGCAGGCGGGCGTGCGCGTGCCGGAGTCGGTCAACGAGGGCGGCGGTGTGGGCCGGGGCGTCCCCGACGTCGCCGGGAACGCCGACCCGGAGACCGGATACCTCGTCGGGGACGGCCTGAGCGACCACGCCTTCGGAGGGACGAGCGCCGTCGCGCCGCTCTGGGCCGCGCTCGTGGCGCAGCTCAACCAGCGCCTCGGCTCGCAGGCGGGCTTCCTCAACCCGCTCCTGTACGAGGGCGTCGACCGCTCGGCCTTCAACGACGTCCCGAGAGGCGGGAACGGTGCCTATCGCGCCCGCCGTGGCGCCTGGGACGCCTGCACCGGCCACGGCACGCCGCGCGGCCGCGCGCTGCTCGACGCGCTCGCCGGCTGAGACGGTGGCGAAGAGCGTCTCCCAGGACCCATCGCGGTCCCGTTGAACTACCTCTGCGAAGACGATGAAGGTTCGGCACACTGAGTCGATGCGGCGTGGGGTCTGGCTCCTCCTCCTCGGCGGCATCGCGGCGGCGCTCGGCGCTGGCTCGGCGCGAGCCGACGGAACCGGAACGACCACGACCACCGGCGGCACGACCACGACGAGCGCGCCGTCGTACGCGCCCCTGAGGCCGTCCTACCTGCCCAACGGCTGCCTCGGCGCGGGCGCCGTCGCGATCGCCGTGCCCGGACGGCCGACAGTCGCCTACGGCACTCCCGCGTCCAACCTCGGCTCCTCCGCCCAGCCGGCATCGGGAGCCATCGTCGGCTTCGAGTCCTCGTCGGGGAGCGGCTCCACCTGCGAGACCGCGAGGGTCACGCTCGCGTCGGTCTCCCTCTTCCACGGGCTGGTCACCGCGACGAGTGTCGAGGCGACCGACGGCAAGGGTTCCGTCGCCGGTCTCACGATCGGCGGCACGCCCGTGTCGCTCGGCGCCGGCCAGACCTATCCCGTCGGAAGCTGGGGGCAGGTCACGCTCAGCGCGACCGTCGGCCGACTCACGGCGCCGCTCGTCCTCCAGCTCATCCAGGCCCACGGCTCGCTGCCCGGCGGCACGACGATCGCCCTGGCATTCGCGGCTGCCGCGAAGCCCGTCGCGAAGCCCAAGCCGAGGCCGCATTCCTCGTCGGGCACGCCCCCGGCCAAGACGACGTCCGGCTCGAGCGGGTCGCAGAGCCGGGCGCAGACCGGTCCCAAGGCGGCCAAGAAGACGCACGGCCACGGCAAGAAGAAGCACAAGCCAGTGCCGCAGCCGCTCACCACGACGCCGCCGCTCGGCTTCAGGCCCTCGCACTACGTCTTCCCGGTGGACGGCGGGGCGTCCTACATCGACACGTACGGCGGAGTCCGGAACGACATCTACGACGGCTGGCATCACGGCGACGATCTCTTCGCGCCGCTCGGCACGCCCATCGTCGCGGTCGCGAACGGGAAGCTGAGCCTCGTCGGCTGGAACCGGCTCGGTGGCTGGCGGCTGTGGCTCACCGACGGCGACGGCAACTCCTTCTACTACGCGCACCTCGCCGGCTACTCGCGCTGGATCCTCACGCATCCGCGCGTGCGCGCGGGCGAGGTCGTCGGCTTCCTCGGCCGCACGGGCGACGCGTTCACGACCTCGCCGCACCTCCACTTCGAGATCCACCCTCAGCAGTACCTCTCCCTCGGCTACGACGGCGCCGTCGATCCGACGGCCTACCTCAAGAAGTGGGCGATCGTCCACGTGCCACAGAACGAGATGCCGAACCCCGCGAAGCTCAAGGCGCCCGTCGGCACCCCGGCCCAGGAGGCTGGGGTCGTCTGGCACGAGCTGCTCGCCGCCCGTCATCTGCTCGGAGCTCACCTCTCCGCGGCGTCACACGGCCTCCCGCCGTCCATGACCGACGCGGTAGGCGGCTCGCCACTCCGGATCGGCGCGATCACCGGGCTCGCGGGCGTCGGCGTCCGGCCCACCGCTGCGCACGTCGCCCCGCGCACCTACGTGCCCTGGATCGGCGCCGGCCTCCTGGCCGGGCTCCTCGCGCTCTCCGCCGGGGCCTTCACCTTCCGCCGCCGGCGCCGCACGCCGGCCGCCGAGACCCCCGGCTAGCCCGCCTCCTCGGGGCGGTCGCGGTCGCGGCGCGCCTCGACGCTCTCGTCGTCGGCCGGAGCGCCGCCCGGCCCACCCATCGCGACATCGCCCTCCTGGACGACGTCCTCGGGATGCGCGTGCCGGTACTCGTCGCTCTGGACGCCCCCGCGGGGATCCTCTCCGCTCTGCTCCTGAGCCGCGGACGGCTCGTCCCCGCCCTTGCCGAACAGCCTCTTCCACATGGGCCGGATCTGCCCAGGACGCCGCTACACTAAGCCCCCGCCGGGCGCATTCGTCTAGTGGCCTAGGACACCGCCCTCTCACGGCGGCGGCACGGGTTCGAATCCCGTATGCGCCTTTCTGAGTCACAAAGTGTCTCGCCTTTGGCTCAACCATGCGGGACGTTTGTGACAGACATGCCTCGGAGGCGCGTCGCGTGCAGACCCCGGTGCAGACCTCGCCGAGTTGCCAGCTTTGTCGACGGCGAGCAACTCGCGGCGCTCAGGCGTAAGGACGCTGGCCCAGCCGAGCGAGCTACTTCGTGAAGCGGATGCTGCCGAGCATCAGCCGCACCGCTGCTTCACCTTTGGCGTAGTCAGGCCCGCAAACGACCGCCCCGACCATGAGGACGCCACGCGGATGAGGAAGCCGCCGCCGGTGTGGCCGGACTCCTGGATGCGAGCGCCTAGTGCTCGTCCCGGTGAGGCTCCTCCGACGCAACTTACCCACTTCGAGCCTCCGAGACCCTCACGCGGCGGAGCCGTGACACGAGCGGGGTGCCCTCCGATGCGCGTGGTCGGGTTGCCGACGGTTCGTACGTTTGTCGGAGGTGCCGGGTACTCCAGCCAAAGAGCCGCGCCATTAGCGCCTAGCTGCTCCTGCGGCGGGAAGGAGCCGTCCCGGCATGTCGGCGTCGGACGCGCCGTCGTGAAGAGAAGCATCGACGGCAGTGCGCCGTTCCAACAGGTCCAGTTCACACGGTTCCAGCCAGCCGGGGATCGGAAGGCGAGGTTCGAGAAGCTCCCGGCTGCTTGGCTGGGGAGCTTGCCGCTCGGCCCGCGCAGCGCTAGAGCCGTGCCGATCGCGCCTCCGACGAGAAGAACCAGAAGCGTCGCGACAAGCAATCGCCTTCGCCGCATCCTCCGCTTCGCTTCCGCGACCAGCGGATCGAACGCGAACGACACCCGCCAGGCGTGCAATGTCATAGCACTATTATTGCTAGTACCACCGTCGAGCGTCAAGGCCGCGCTCAGGGGTCATTCCGGACCACTGGCCCAGGCGACGATGCTGTCGCCCGTGAGCTGGGTGCCAGTTCCGTCGGGGCGTCTCAGGACAAGCCTGCGACGACCCTCAAATATGCCGCTTGACGGTATACCGATGGACGATATAGGCTCGTGCTGAGGCCTATGGTGGGAGAGGGACAGCACGCGAAAGCTGAAGCGCGGTCGCAGCGGCTGAGCGGCTTTGGTCGGTTTGCGGGGCCGGCGACGCTGATCCTCTCCAGCCTCGCAGAATGCTCGAAGCACGGCTGGGCGCTGACCAAGGACATCGAGGCGTTCGCCGGCGTCCGGCTCGCACCGGGGACGCTCTACGAAGCAATCAACCGGCTCGAGCGTCTCGGCTTGATCGAGGCCGTTCCAAGCGACGACCGACGTCGCCCATACCGGCTGACGGCTGCCGGCGCGGCGGCCCTCAAGGAGCATCTCGCGCGGCAGCGCCGCATCGTCAACGTCGGCCTCTCCCGGCTGAGGACGAACTGGAGCGCGGTCTGATGATGGACCGTGAGCAAGCCGAGCGGCGCGCGCGCCGTCTCCTCCGGTGGTATCCGAAGACGTGGCGGGTCCGCTACGGCGAAGAGTTCACGCAGCTGCTGATCGCGGACATCCGCGAACGGCCCCGCTCTTGGAGCCGCACACTCGATGTCGCGCGACGCGGGCTTGCTGCTCGGGTTGCACCACGTCCGGCGGTCGCGGGTCTCGTGGTTGTTGCGACCTTGCTCGTTTGCCTCTGGATCGCCACCTACACCGCGCCCCCCGTCGCCTGCGGCACGCACTGCACGCCGCAGATCGTCGCGCACCTCCGGCAAGACCGGCAGTGGCGCGTGAAGATGCTCTCGGACTCCAACTGGGCGATTCCCCTCGCAATCGGCGTCGGCGGCGCCGGAGCAGCTCTCACTCTCCTGATCTACCGTCAGCGCCGGATCCGGCGCTGACGACCTAAACAGACGTGCCCCCTTCAGGGGTCATTCCGGAACACTGGCCCAGGCGAGCGGGCTGCTTACTGACCACCTTCTGTCGGCTCGCTCCGGAACTCAACCGAGCACGAGCCGCGCGGCTTGCTGCCGCTTGATTCGGCGGGCAAGCAGAAACAGGCACGCTCCGACCGCAAGTGTTCCGAGGCCAACTTCGAAGGAGGCCCAGGCAGTCAGTGCCCAGTCCTTGACGGGGATTATCGTGCAGCCTGGAAGCGGGCGACCCGGTGGCAGGTGCCCGCCATAACGGCAGCGGAGCGGCGGAGCAGTCCATCGATGCACCGCGTCGCCGACCCCTATAAGGCCGGAGATAACCGCGAGACTCGCGGCGACGGCAAGGATCCAGAACCTTGTGATGCGCCAAATAGTAAGCGCCCCCTCAGGGGTCATTCCGGAACACTGGCCCAGGCGAGTGCGCAGCCGTTTAAGGGATTGTTCCGCTCTGCGCAATCGCTGGGCAAGGGTTGGCGGGGAGGCTGGCTTTGTCCAGTCGAACCGAGGAGGAGAACCTGATGAAACGGCTACTGCCTGTGCTCGCCGTGGCCTGCATTGCGCTGGTCGGAGGTGCCTCGGGGGCGTTCGCCAACGGCTCCGGTGGCGTCACCGCGCCCTCGATCTACGTCAACGGTGTGCTCTACCGCACCGTCGGCACACCGACCGACTTCTCGAACACCGGGGCTCCGGACTCGAGCTTCGAGACGATCTACGACTTCGGCGGTGTGCAGCCCAACGTCGCCGAAGCGGCTCCGGGCGATCCCGGCTTCCGAGGCGGACGCTGGCAGGTGCACGCGCTTTCCTTCCACACGAGCTACGCCGCCACCGTCGCCGCGCACGACACGAACGGCAGCGGCAACCTCGACAGCACGGCCGAGATCGACGCGGCCCTTGCCGATCTCGGCCCGGGCGGCGCGACTGATCTGGGCGTCGTCAAGCTGTTCGAGTGCCCCGTCATTTCAGCCCACTAGCGGCTCATCCAGTCGGGCCGGGCGGGGTAGTGCGCCCCGCCCGGCCGTTCGAGATGCTGCTCTCCGGTAAGCACCCGCACCCCGACCCGCTCAGGGGACATTCCGAACTAGATGTCCTCCTCGGCGGGGTGCGGCCCGTTGGGAGGCCAAGACTCACTGGAGAGGCGGCCTTGTGTCGAGGGCGGGTCGGAGAGATCCAAACGGTGCAGACCCCGGTGCAGGCCTCGCGCGGAAAACAAGCCTATTTGCAGGAAGGTTCGAATCCCGTATCCCTCTGGAACAAAGCCCCCGCCAGGCGGGGACTTTTTCGCTCAGCCGATGCGGATCAGCTTCTTGTTGACGAACTCGTCGGCTCCGTAGCGGCCGAGCTCGCGTCCGAAACCGGAGCGTTTCGTGCCGCCGAACGGCAACTCGGCGCTGTCTGCGCCGACGATGTTCACGTAGACCATCCCGGCGTCGATCCGGTCGGCGACGCGCTCGGCCTGCTCCGGGTCGTTCGTCATCACGTAGGAGCCGAGACCGAAGGGCGTGTCATTGGCGAGCGCGACCGCCTCGTCCTCCGACCCCACGCGATAGACGGAGGCGACCGGGCCGAACAGCTCCTCGCGGTAGATGTCGTTCTCGGGAGTGATGTCCGTCAGCACCGTCGGCTCGAAGAAGTTGCCGTGGCGCTTGCCGCCCGCGACGACGGTTGCGCCCTGCTCGACCGCGCGCCGGACCTGATCCTCGAGGCGGTCGGCCGCAAGCTGAGAGGAGAGCGGCCCGACGTCGGTCTCGCGCTCGCGCGGATCGCCTGACTTCACGGCGGTGAGGGCGGCCGTGAACTTCTCGAGGAACGGCTCGTAGAGCTCGTCGATCACGATCATCCGCTTGGCGGCGTTGCACGACTGGCCGGCGTTGTCGAGCCGCGCCTCGACGGCGGCCCCGACCGTCTCGTCGAGGTTGTCCGTGCCGAGGACGAGGAACGGGTCGGACCCTCCGAGCTCGAGCACGACCTTCTTCAGGTTCCGGCCGGCGATCTCCGCGACGGCCGCGCCGGCGCGCTCGGAGCCGGTGACCGAGACGCCGCGGACGCGCGGATCGGCGATCACCCACTCGATCTGCTCGTTCGTGGCGTAGATGTTCACGTAGGCGCCGTCGGGGAAGCCGGCGTCGGCGTAGATCTGCGCCATCGCCTCGGCCGACTGCGGGCACTGCGGCGCGTGCTTCAGCAGGATCGTGTTGCCGATGACGAGGTTCGGCCCGGCGAAGCGGGCGACCTGGTAGTAGGGGAAATTCCACGGCATGATCCCCAGCAGCACGCCGAGCGAGCTGCGCCGAACGACGGCCGACCCCTCCCCGCCGACGAGCTCGATCGGCTCGTCCGCCATCAGCGCCTCCGCGTTGTCCGCGTAGAACTCGTAGATCGACGCGGAGAAGGCGATCTCGCCCCGCGCCTGCCCGATCGGCTTGCCCATCTCGAGAGCGATGATTTCCGCGAGCTCCTTCCGCCGTTCGGTGTGCAGCTCGCCGACGCGATGCACGAGCGAGGCTCGCTCGGCGACGGTCGAAGCCTTCGACCATTCCCGGTGCGCCCGGTCGGCGCGGGCGATTGCCTCCCGCAGCTCGTCGTCCGTGATCGTGGGGTACTCCTTGACCGTCTCGCCGGTCGCGGGATCCACAACTGCGTACATGCTCATCGCTTCTCTCCTCCGTCGGTCGGACTGAGCCGACTCTAGCTCTCGAGCGAGGTCCAGGCTCGTCCGCACGGGATGATGCAGCCGCGCGCCCGGGCATCGACGCTCCGGCCATGAACGCCGACGCCGCCGCTGCCGGAGCCGTCGAGGAATCGGGCGGGGACACTCTCGCCGCGATGCTGCTGGCGATGGCGATGTTCGTGCTCGTCGTCGATACCTCGTTGATGAACGTCTCGATCTCGGCCGTCGTGCACGACCTGGACACGACCGCAAGCGGCGTCCAGTCGGCGATCGCGCTCGAGGCGCTCGTGTCGGCGGCGTTCATCCTGATCGGCAGCAAGATCGGCGACCTGTTCGGCCGCAAGCGCGCCTACACCATCGGGCTGCTCGGGTACGCGATCGGGGCGCTGTCGATGACGCTGTCGCAGAGCCTGCTCCCGATCGTCATCTTCTGGGCGATCATCGGCGGCCTCGGCGCCTCGTTGTTGCTGCCGGCGATGCAGTCGCTGATCCACGGGAACTTCCAGGGAGCGATGCAGCGCCGTGCGTACGCGCTCGTCGGCGCCTCCGCCGCGATCGCCGCCGCCGTCGGCCCGCTCATCGGGGGCGCCATCACGACGTACCTCTCCTGGCGCGTGGCGTTCGGGGGCGAGGTCCTGATCATCGCGATCGTGCTCTTCGGCAGCCGCCGCATCCACGACGTGGCGTACACGGGCGAGCGCGGCGTCGACGTCGTCGGCGCGATCCTGTCGGCGCTCGGTATGGGCGGCGTCGTGCTCGGGATCCTCGTCTGGGAGGAGGGCGGAGGGGCGGTCGGCGCGCTAATCGCGGTCGGCGCGGTCGCGCTCGGCTCGCTCGCCTGGTGGCTCAGGAAGCGCAAGCGGGAGGGAAAGCCGGCGCTGATCGACGCCGACCTCTTCAAGTCCAGATACTTCCGCCTCGGGATCACGGGCCAGACGCTGCAGCAGATCGGGCTCGGCGGGTTGATGATCGCCCTCCCGATCTACCTCCAGATGGTGCTCGAGTACAACGCGATGGAGGCGGGCCTCACGCTCGCGCCGCTCTCGCTGAGCATGTTCGCGATCGCGCTGCTCGCCGGCCGCAAGGCGGGCGACAAGAGCCCGAGCAGGATCATCCGCGCCGGCTTCTTCCTGCTCGCGCTCGGCGTCGCGATCTTGATCCCGATCATTCCGCGCACCCACACCGGCTGGTGGATGGTGATCCCGCTTCTCATCGCAGGCTCGGGACTCGGCCTCCTCGTCTCGCAGCTCAACAACTACACCCTGTCGCCCATCGAGGAGGAGCGCGTGAGCGAGGCGGCCGGCGTCAACTCCGCGGGCGGCTCGTTCGGGCTCTCCTTCGGCCTCGCCTTCGCCGGGGCGATCATGCTCGCCTCGCTCTCGCTGCTGTTCACGAACGAGGCGAACTCGAGCGCCGTCCTCACGTCGCAAGAGTCCGCGAAGGTGTCGAAGGCACTGGAGAAGAACTCCGAGGTGATGACGAACACGCACCTCGAGGCCCTGCTCGTCGGCCAGCCTGCCGACGTCAAGGCCGAGATCCTGCGCATCAACACGAAGGCGCGGCCGAGGGCGCTCCAGATCGCACTGCTCGTGCCGCTGATCGCGGCCCTGCTCGGCCTGCTGAACGGCTTCCGGATGACGCGGCTGCCGGACCCGGAGCCGTCCTTCGCAGCCGAGGGAGTGCTCGGCGGCTGAGGTCGGCGCACAGGGCGCTTTGCGAATCGACAGCGTCGAAGTAACCTCGGAGGGCGCGGGCCTCGGTCTTGCCCCCTTCACCCGGGGCCCGCACCCACCAACTCTTAGACGTCGGCCGCGGCGAGTTGTTCGGGAGACAATCCGACTGCGCCGTTCGCGAGTAGAAGAGAAGGCACAGACAGAGCCGGCCCCCTTTGCCGTGCTCTCCGATAGGGACGGCCGTCAGTCCTCACTCGGCCGTCCCGCTCCTCGCAGGGGCGGCTGCCACGGCCAGTGCAGCCGCCCCGCTCTTCGAAATCACCCGAACAGGGGCCGGCAGCGGGACTACACTGCGGCCATGCGCAGGAGTCGTTGGGCGACCGTCGCGGCCGCCGTCACAGTCGCGGCGTTCGCGGCAATATCTGCAGGGTGCGGAGGCGGGGCGAGCAGCGCGCTCGCGCTCGACCCGGTCGCCTCCGCCGCCACGAAGACGCAGCAGGCGGGCGCGGCGCGGATCCGGATGGCTCTCTCCCTGAGCAGCCCGCAGCTGCGAGGCGGGAAGCCGGTCGACGTGCGCGGCACCGGCGTCATCGACGGAACGAGCAGCGAGTTCAACTTCACCATGGGCTCGCTGGGCTCGATGCAGGAGATCCTGCTCGAGCAGCACGGCGACTACGTCCTCTACCTGCAGACGCCGCAGATCTGGGCGCAGCTGCCCGCGGGCAAGCACTGGATCGAGGTCGACGCCTCCAAGCTCGGCAAGGCAGCCGGGCTCGACCTCTCGAAGCTGATGTCCGGCGGCCAGTTCCAGCCGAGCGACGTCCTTTCGATGCTGACGGGCGAGGGCGCCAAGGTTCGGAACCTCGGACCGGCGAGCGTCCGCGGCGCGGCGACCACCCACTACCGGGTCACGATCGACACGGCGAAGGCGCTGCAGAACAAGGGGCTCACGAGCCCGCTGCTCGCAGCCGCTGCGTCGACGCTGCCGGCGAGCATCCCCGCGGACGTCTGGATCGGCAAGGACGGCCTCGTGCGCCAGGTCCGGCTCGCGCTCTCCGTCGCGCAGGGCCGGATGGCGATGACGATCAACCTGTACGACTACGGCACCGACGCCTCGATCGCGGCGCCGCCGAGCAGCGACGTGTTCGACGCGACGCAGCTCGCCCAGCTGGGCATGTCCGGCTACTCCGGCTGATCTCACCGTTTCCGGGTTGCCAGGCTCGGGAACGGCGAGATGTGCACGCCCGCTGGCAGAGCCTCAAGGCGATCGTCAAGTTGTGGGTCGACCTCTTCGACCGCCACAAGATCCTCACGTATGCGAGTGCGATCGCGCTGCGCAGCTTCATCGCGGCCGTCGCGTGCGTCCTGTTCGGGCTCGGTCTCCTCGGCGCCGCCCACGAGGAGCGGCTCTGGCACGACACGATCGCGCCGGAGATCGCGCCGCGGGTGCTCCCCGGTGTCTTCGCCGGCATCGTCGCGACGGTCAACCGGGTCTTCGCGTCGTCGAACGCCGGGCTGCTCGCGCTCGCCGCCGCGCTCGCCCTGTGGGAGATGTCGGGCATCGTCCGCGCCGGGACCGGGGCGCTCAACGCGATCTACGAGACCAACGAGCCCCGGCCCTGGTGGGTCCGCTTCCCGCTCTCCGTCGGGCTCGCCGTCGTCTTCCTCTGCTCGCTGCTCGCCGCGATCGCCGTGATCTGGGCCGGCGACGTCTCGGGCAGCTGGAGCCTCCCCGTGCTGATCCTCCGCTGGCCTGTCGCCGCAGCGCTCGTCGCGTTCGCCTTCGAGGTGATCGTGCGCTGGGGGCCCGCCGAGGCCCCGCCGCGACGCTGGGCGACCATCGGCTCGCTGCTCGTCGTGGTCGGCTGGATCGGCCAGACGCTGATCTTCGGCTGGTACGCCAGCTCGGTCGCCAACTTCCGCACGGCCGTGGGCAGCCTCGAGGTGTTCATCTTCCTCGCCACCTACTTCTACATCGCGGCGATCGTGCTGCTCGTGGCGATGGAGCTCGACGAGCTCGTCCGCGTCGACCTGCACCGCCCGCCGAGCCGGCGGAAGCTGCTGCCGCTCGTCGCGGGCGTGATTCGCGGCGCTGACGCCGGCTAGCGCGCGGCCCGGACGCGGGCGAGGTTGCGCACCGCTGCCAGCAGCTCGTCGAGCTCGAACGGCTTGGGCAAGATGGCGTCTGCGTCGGTCAGCCGGTCCTGGGTCACGTCCGCGGAGCCCGTGACGAGGACGACAGGGATGGGCGGCTCCTGAGCGTGGCACTCCTCGATCAGCACGTCGCTGCGCTCGTGGTGCAGGTGGACGTCGAGCAGGACGACGTCGACGTCCCACGTCTCCAGCTCGGTCCGGGCGGTGTCTAGCGACTCCGCCTCGCGCACCTCGTGGCCGTCGAGCTCGAGGTTGATCCGGCAGAGCAGCCTGATCGAGGGCTCGTCGTCGACGACAAGAACCCGGATCGGCGCCGCATGCCCCCCGGCAACCCCCATTTCGCCGCGAGTCTAGCGCGACCTGAGGACGCAGCTCCGTATCCGCCGCGAGCAAGGGCTCGTTTACCGTTTTGAAGTGGCAAAGGACTTCCCGCAGCCCAGACGCGGTGGGCGCGAGGTCCGCGGTGCCGATCCCGCCGGCCTGCCTCAACCGACACAGCGCTTTCGGCGCAGAGCGTGGCTCGCGTTTCAGTTGGCCCTCGACCCGCTCGCGTCGCCGAAGCCGCTGCCCTCTACTCGCCTGCGGCGGCCGCCTGCAAGCGGCTGAGGGTCTTCTCCCGCCCCAGCAGCTCGATGCTCTCGAACAGACCCGGGGAGATGCGGGATCCGGTCACGGCCACGCGGATCGGCTGGAACGCCTGCCTCGGCTTCAGGCGGAGCTCGTCCGCCTTCGCGCGCAACGCCGCCTCGATCGCCTCGGCGTCGAACGGCTCGACGGAGGCGAGGGCCTCCTGGGCGGCGGCGAGCATCGGCCCGCCGCCGTCGAGGTCGGCCGCGTCCGGCTCCACGTCGCCGAAGAAGAAGCCGGCGAAGCCCGGGTAGTCCGAGAGCTTCGCGATCTTCTCCTGCACGAGGGGCGCGGTGCGCGCGACCAGCTGGGCGTCCCAGTCGTAGCCGTTCTCGCCGAGCCAGAGCACGAGCCGGTGCGTGAGCTCCTGCGGCGAGAGCCCGCGAAGGTAGACGCCGTTCATCCAGTCGAGCTTCTGGTAGTCGAACTGCGACGGGCTCGGGCTGACGCGGTCGAGCGCGAACCGCTGCACCAGCTCGTCGCGGCTCATCAGCGTCGTCTCGCCGTCGGGCGCCCAGCCGAGCAGGGCGAGGAAGTTGAGCATCGTCTCGGGCAGGTAGCCGGCCTCGCGGAACTCCTCGACCGCTTGCGCGCCGTGACGCTTCGAGAGCTTCTTCCCGTCCGTCCCGAAGAGCATCGGGGCATGCGCGTAGACGGGCACGTCACCGCCGACGGCGCGGATGATGTTGAGCTGCTTCGGCGTGTTCGAGATGTGGTCGTCGCCGCGGATCACGTGCGTGATGCCGTCCCAGACGTCCTCCATCGGCGAGGCGAAGTTGTACGTCGGCCGGCCGTCGGAGCGGACGAGCACAAGGTCCTCGATCGTCTCGTTCGCGACCTCGACGCGGCCGCGCACGACGTCGTCCCACGCCGTCGCGCCCTCATCGGGCATGCGGAAGCGGATCGCGCCCTCGTCCTCGTACGCCTTGCCCTCGGCGACGAGCTGCTCCGCCACCTTGCGGCAGTCCTCCATGCGGTCGAGCTGGAAGGTCGGCTCGCCGTCCCAGTCGAGACCGAGCCAGCGGAGCGAGTCCTGGATCTGGTCGACGGCCTCGGCGACCTCGCGCGACGTGTCGGTGTTCTCGATCCGGAGGCGGAACTCGCCGCCCTCGTGGCGCGCGTAGAGCCAGTTGAAGAGCGCCGTCCGGGCGGTCCCGACGTGGAGGAGCCCGGTCGGGCTGGGAGCGATGCGGACGCGGACGGGCATGCGGGTAGCGTAGGCGGACGTGCAGATCGGGGCGCACGTCTCCTCCTCCGGCGGAATCGACAGGTCGATCGACCGCGCCGTCGAGATCGGCGCCGACTCGGTGCAGGTCTTCACGCAGAGCCCGCGTGCGTGGCGGCCGACGAATCACGACCCGGCGAGCTTCGAGCGCTTCCGCGAGAAGCGCGCCGAGGCGGGGATCGGCGGCGTCCTCTGCCACGCGCTCTACCTCTGCAACCTCGCTGCGCCCGACGACGCGGTCTACGAGAAGTCGGTGGCCGCGATGCGCAACACGATGGAGGTCGCGTGCGGGATCGGCGCCGACGCCGTCGTCTTCCACGTCGGCTCGCATCTCGGCAGCGGCTTCGAAGCGGGGCTGGAGCGAGTGCTACCGGCGATGGAGCAGGTGCTCGAGCTCTGCTCCGACGAGACGTGGCTGCTGATGGAGAACTCCGCGGGCGCCGGCGGCACGATCGGGCGCTCGGTCGTGGAGCTGGCGACGATCCACGAGCGGCTGGGGCGGCACCCGCGGCTGGGGATCTGTCTCGACTCGTGCCACCTCTGGGTCTCCGGCGTCGACGTCACCGAGCCGGCCGCGCTCGACGCGTGCCTCGACGAGGTCGACTCCGCGATCGGCCTCGAGCGGCTGCGGGCGCTGCACGTGAACGACGCGGCGGCGCCGTTCGCCTCGAACCGCGACCGCCACGCGAACATCCTCGAGGGCGAGCTCGGCGAGAAGCTGGGCGTGTTCCTCGCCAGCCCGCGCCTGCAGGGCCTCCCGGCCGTGCTCGAGACAGCGGGCCCCGAAAACCGCGGCCCCGACGCCAACGAGATCCGCAAGACGAAGGAACTGCACGCCCGCTGGACGAGGTGACTCTTCGGCCCACGTCCGGTAACTGATACCGGACGTGGCCGGAAGGGACATTGGTCCAGTCAGTGCGCATTCGGCCGTTTGCGGGGAACAGAGCAAGGGGACACGGCCCCGCTGGACACGGCCGGTAACGGATACCGGCCGTGTACGTTCGGGGCGTGTCGGATCGGCGGTATCGCTGGGTCGTGCTGGCGGCGGGAACGCTCGCGCAGGCGAGCTTCTCGGCGTCGTCGGTGGGGTTGCCGGCGCTCGGGCCCGCCCTCAAGTCGCACTACGGGCTGTCCCTCAGCGAGACGGGCGTCGTGCTCGCGGGGATCGGGATCGGGATGCTCTTCACCCTCCTGCCGTGGGGCCTCGTCGCAGACCGCGTCGACGAGCGCTGGGTGATCGCCACCGGGCTCACCGGCGCGGCCGGCGCGCTCGCCGCCGCCTCCGCGACCCACGGCTACGCGACCGTGACCGGCACGCTCGTCGCCGCCGGCGCCCTCGGGGCGAGCGTGAACGCCGCGAGCGGCCGCGCGATCATGGCCTGGTTCCCGTCCTCGGAGCTCGGCACGGCCCTCGGCATCCGCCAGACGGCGATCCCGATCGGCGGCGCGCTCGGCGCCCTGGCCCTGCCCGCCCTCGCGTCCGCAGGCGGGACCCGCCTCGCGTTCCTCTTCCTCGCCGGCGCGTGCCTGACCGGAGCCGCGATCGCCGCAGTCTTCATCCGCGTCGGCTCCAGAGGAGAGCCGGAGCTGGGCGAGGTCTCGCGGCCGCTGCACGACCCGCGGATGTGGCTGCTCGGCGCCGGAACCGGCCTCTATCTCGTGGCCCAGATCGGGCTCACGGCCTTCGTCGTCCTCTTCCTCCACCAGCACCGCCACGTGTCGGGGCATGCCGCGGGCGCGGTGCTCGCCGCGATCTATGTCCTCGCGATCGCCGCGCGCATCGGCTCGGGCAGAATCTCCGACCGGCTCGGCAGCCGGCTCGGCCCCCTGCGCACGATCGGCGTCGCCCTCGCGGTGCTCACCGCCGCGGTCGCGGCCGCCACCGAGGCGCCCCTCGCGCTGCTCGTTCCCCTCTTCGTCGTGGCCGGAGTGCTCAGCATGTCGTGGAACGGCCTCGCCTACGCGTCCGCAGCCGAGATGGCCGGCGCGGCGCGGACGGGCGCCGCGCTCGGCTTCCAGCAGACGCTGCTCGGCGTCGTGGTCGCGGCCGCTCCGCCACTGGTCGCGGCGATCGCCACCCACAGCTGGCGCGCCGCGTTCTTCGTCGCCGCGGCCGGCCCGGCCGTCGGAGTCCTGATCCTGCGGCAGGTGGGCGAGGCTAGAAGTCCGCGACCCGCGCGAACACGCGGAACGTCGGCGAGCCTGCCGGCAGCTCCCCGAACTCCGGATTGAGGCAGCCCAGCTCTCCCTCCCGGTGGGAGAACGTCTCCTGCACCGCCGCATGGCACATCGGGAGCGGCCGGCGCAGAGCCCGCACCGCGCCGAATCCCTCGCGCGTCCGCTCTGCCGCCGCCAGCATCTCGACGTCGATCTCCGCCTCGAACACCTTCTGCAGGCAGCCCATGTACGTGTGCCCGTGCTCCTCGTACGCGTAGACGAACGGACAGGACCGCTGCAGGCACGCCGCCGGGTAGACGACCTTGTCGCAGTGGACGGCGCAGCGCCGGCACTCGGCCTCGTCCTGCGGGTGCAGGGGCAGCGTCGCGGTCGCCTGCTCGGGTGTCATGGTCCCATTGTCCGAGCGAGCGCCGGGCTCCGCAAGTCTTGACACCGCGGCGAAATCGCGATAGGCGGCGGAACGGCGTACGCCACGGGCACCGCCTCGTCATGCCCCGGTCGGCGGCTCTTTAGGCTTGCCCGATGCTCAGGAACGTCCTCTGGGGGTCCCTCCTCCTCGCGCCGGTCACGATCGCGGTGGACAAGCTCACGGGCGCCGGCGACGTCGCGCTCTTCGTGCTCGCCGCCGCCGCCCTCGTTCCCCTCGCGTGGCTGATCGGCGAGGCGACCGAGCATGCGGCCGAGCACACCGGCGCAGGCATCGGGGGCTTCCTCAACGCGACCTTCGGGAACGCACCGGAGCTGATCGTCGCGCTTTTCGCAGTCGGCGCGAACCTGCCCGTCGTCGTGCTCGGCTCGCTCGCGGGAAGCGTGGTCTCGAACCTCCTCCTCGTCTTCGGCGTCACCCAGCTCGCCGGCCCGGACGAGGCTCGGATCGACCGCCGCTCCCTGCTCGTGCAGCTCGGCCTCGTCGGGATAGCGGTCGCGCTCTTCACGGTACCCGCGGCACTCGGCTACACCGGCTCGCCCGAGGAGCACGCCGTCGTGGCGGCGTCGATCCCGGTCGCCGTCGTGCTGCTTGCGCTCTACGGGGTCGTCGTCGGCCGGAACCTCTACCGGCACAGCCGCACGGAGCGGCACGGACCGAGCGAGGAGGCGTGGCCGCTGCCGGTCGCGCTCGCGGCTCTCGCCGTCGCAACGGCGGCGACCGCCTGGGTGAGCGAGATCCTCGTCCACTCGCTCGACGCGTTCGCGAAGGCGGTCGGCCTGAGCCAGTTCTTCATCTCGATCGTGATCGTCGCGATCGTCGGCAATGCCGCGGAGCACGGAGGAGCCATCCTCATCGCGCGTCGCGGGAAGATGCGCCTCGCGACGGAGATCGCCGTTTCGTCGAGCGCGCAGGTCGCGTTGCTCGTGGTCCCGGCCGTGACGCTGCTCTCGCTGCTCTTCACCCACCACCTCGGCCTCGCCTTCCGCTGGAGCGAGCTCGTCGCGATGGCGGGCGCGGCCGCCCTCGTCGCCGTGGCCGTGCGGGACGGGCGCTCGACCCGTCGCGACGGAGGGCTGCTGGTCACCGCGTACGTCGCGGCCGTCGTCGGCTTCTACCTCGTCGGCGGCCGCTGAAGGACCCCCCTTCCGCTCGGCGGCGAATTCGTCTACCTTTGGTCGCATGGCCGTGAGGGAACAGCCGCAAGGCAATGTCTCTGTACCCGCGACCGCCGCCGTCGAGGCGCGTGAGCTGAAGCGCGTCTACGGCGAGGGATCGACCGCGGTCGAGGCGCTGCGCGGGGTCGACATCGCCGTCCGCTCGGGCGAGCTCGTGGCCGTGATGGGCCCGTCGGGCTCCGGCAAGTCGACCCTGATGCACATCCTCGCAGGGCTCGACAAGCCCACCTCGGGCACGGTGACGATCGCCGGCACCGAGATCTCGGGCCTCGACGACTCCAAGCTCACCCGCCTACGGCGCGAGCACATCGGCTTCGTCTTCCAGTTCTTCAACCTCCTCCCGATGCTCAACGCGGAGGAGAACGTCACCCTCCCACTCTCCATCGCCGGCGAGAAGGCGGACAAGGCGTGGCTCGACGAGCTGCTCGGGAAGATGGGCCTCAGCGATCGCCGCGAGCACCGGCCTGCGGAGCTCTCGGGCGGCCAGCAGCAGCGCGTCGCGATCGCGCGTTCGCTCGTCACGAAGCCGACGATCCTGTTCGCCGACGAGCCGACGGGCAACCTCGACTCCAAGACCGGCGGCGAGATCCTCGACCTGGTGCGCGGCTCGACCGATGAGTACGGCCAGACGACGGTGATGGTCACGCACGAGGCGCGGGCCGCTGCGATCGCCGACCGGACCCTGTTCCTCGAGGACGGGCTGATCGTGAAGGAGCTGCGCGGCGCGAGCCAGTCGGACGTGCTCGCGGTGATGAGCGAGCTGAACTAATGCTCCGCGTCGCGCTGAAGGGCCTCGCCGGCCGGAAGCTGCGTGCGGCGCTGACCGCGGTCGCGATCATCCTCGGCGTCGCGATGATCAGCGGCACCTACGTCCTCACGGACACGATCAACAACGCGTTCACGTCGATCTTCACCCAGACGTACAAGAACGCCGACGCAGTCATCAGCGCGAAGACCGCGTTCACGAACGACAACGGAAACGCCGTCCAGGCCCCGAGCTTCTCGCAATACCTCCTGAACTCGGTCCGAGCGCTGCCCGACGCGAGCGCGGCCGAGGGGTCCGTCACCGACGACCAGACGAAGCTCGTCGACCGCGCCGGCAAGGTGGTCTCGACCCACGGCGCCGGGGCTCTCGCGTTCAGCGTGAACCCGACGGGCGACCAGCGCTTCAACCCGCTCAAGCTCACCGCGGGTGACTGGCCGAGCGGCCCGGATGAGGTCGCGATCTCGTCGAACGTCGCCTCCAGTAAGCACTACCAGGTCGGCGACACGATCGGGGTGGTGACGACGAACGGCCCCACGCGGAGGTTCCGCATCGCCGGGATCGTGACGCTGCCCGGGGTCTCGATCGGCAGCGCGACCTTGTCGGTGTTCGACCTGCCGACCCTGCAGCAACTCCTCGGCCGGCAAGGGCAGCTCGACCTGATCCGCGTGCAGGCGAAGGCGGGCGTGCCGACCTCGAAGCTGATCGCCGAGATCAAGCCGATCCTGCCCCCGGGCGCGCAAGTGCGCAACACGGCCGCCCAGGTCAAGGAGGACAAGAAGAGCGTCAACGGCTTCACGAGCTTCATCCGCTACTTCCTGCTCGCGTTCGCGGGCATCGCGCTGTTCGTCGGCAGCTTCGTGATCGCGAACACGCTCTCGATCACGATCGCGCAGAGGACGCGCGAGTTCGCCACCCTCCGCACGCTCGGCGCCACCCGGCGCCAGATCCTGAAGTCGGTGGTCGTCGAGGCGCTCGTGATCGGGATCCTCGGCTCCGTCACCGGCCTGTTCCTCGGGCTCGCGCTCGCGAAGGGGCTGCAACAGGTGTTCACGGCGGTCGGGATCGACCTGCCGACGGCCGGCACGGTGTTCGAGACCCGGACCGTCGTCGTCTGCCTCATCGTCGGGACCGTCATCACGCTGGTCGCGAGCCTGCGGCCGGCGCGCCGCGCGACGCGAGTGCCGCCGATCGCTGCCGTCCGCGAGGGCTCGGTGCTGCCGCGCGGCCGCTTTGCCGGCTGGACGCCCTACGTCTCCGCGACGACGCTCCTCGTCGGCGTGCTGTTGCTCGCCTACGGCGTCCTCGGACACAACCTCGCCACGGCCGCGCGCCTCTTCTCCCTCGCCGTCGGCATCCTGCTCCTCTTCTTCGGGGTGGCGGCGAACGCCCAGCGGCTCGTGCGGCCGCTCGCCTCGGTGCTCGGCTGGCCGGGGGCGCGGATCGGCGGCGCGGCCGGCGCGCTCGCGCGCGACAACACGATGCGCAACCCGAAGCGGACGGCCTCGACGGCATCCGCTCTGATGATCGGCCTGGCCCTCGTCACGTTCGTGGCGATCCTCGGCCAGGGCATCCGCTCCTCGTTCGAGAGCGCCGTCGACGACCTCTTCAAGGCCAACTACGCGCTCACCTCCTCGGACACCTTCACGCCGCTGACCATCTCGGCCGAGAAGGCGGTCGCCAAAGCTCCCGGCGTCACTGCCGTGTCGGGCATTCGCGCCGGGTCCGCCAAGGTCTTCGGATCGGTGAACGACCTGACCGGCGCCGACCCGCAGCTCACGAAGGTGGTCAGCCTCGACTGGAAGGAAGGCTCGAACGCCGTGCCTGCCGAGCTCGGAAGCACGGGCGCCTTCGTCGACGACAAGTACGCGAAGAAGCACCACCTCCACGTCGGCTCGCCGCTCTCGGCAGAGACACCCACCGGAAAGGTTCTTCATCTGAAGATCCTGGGCGTCTTCAAGCTGCCGAAGGGCGGCTCGCCGTTCGGCAAAGTGACGATCTCGAACGCGCTGTTCGACAAGAACTACGTCAACCCGGAGAACGAGATGGCGTTCGTGAACATCCGGGGCGGCGTCAGCGAGGCGAACACGAACGCGCTCGTCAAGGCGACGTCCGGATTCCCGGACGCGAAGGTCCAGACCCATGAGGAGTTCAAGTCGAACTTCGAGAAGCCGCTCAACAACATCATCAGCCTGCTCTATGTGCTGCTCGCGCTGTCCGTGATCGTCAGCCTGTTCGGGATCGTGAACACGCTCGTGCTCACGGTGTTCGAGCGGACCCGTGAGATCGGGATGCTGCGCGCCGTCGGCATGACGCGACGGCAGACGCGCCGGATGATCCGGCACGAGAGCGTCGTCACGTCGCTGATCGGCGCCGCGCTCGGGATCGTCGTCGGCTTCTTCCTCGCGATCCTCGTCACGCATGCGCTCTCCGACGAGGGAATCGTCTTCGCCGTGCCGTACACGTCGGTCGTGTTCTTCGTGATCGCGGCGATCATCGTGGGCCTCCTGGCCGCGATCTGGCCGGCCCGCCGCGCCGCCAAGCTGAACGTCCTCGAAGCCCTCCAGTACGAGTAACCGCACGCCCCTCGCGGCGCGACTACGCCTCGGGAGCGCGCCAGGTTCCGGGCTCGCGCGTGACCGGGTAGCCGGCCCAGACCATCCGCTTCACCGACCCGTCCTCCGCGCGTTCGATCCGCAGCGCCTCGCCGTGCTCCGGTCCCGAGACCGTGCGCCAGCGGTCCGGAGTCTGGCGCTCGAAGACCGAGGACGGCTGCCAGTCGGCGATCCGGTCGAAGCGCGCCTCCAGCTTGCCCTCCCGCCAGCGGAACACGAGCTGCGCAGCCTCGATGAACCAGAGGCCGAGGAGCGGCACGACGTCGTCGGGCGGCGGATCCCCGACGCTCCACGCCTCGGGCGCGGCCGGCCACTCGTCGACCGTCGTCCGCACGAGGCCGAGCTCGAGGTCGCCGAGCAGCGCCCCGCTGTCGTTCGTGAGCACCGCGATCGCGACCTTCTCCTCCGCGGAGAAGTACAGCCCGGCGATGAACCCCGGCATCGACCCGCCGTGACCGGCGAGGATCCGCTCGCCGTCGCGCACGAGCCCGAGGCCGAGCCCGTAACCGGCGAGCCACCGCTCGTGGTCGGCGATCACCTGCACCGTCCGCATCTCCTCGGCGCTCTTCTTGGCGAGCACGGCTTCGTCGGGATCGGCGAGGAACGCGCCCCAGCGGCACAGGTCGCCGACGGTCCCCCACAGCTGGCCCGCGGATGCCCACGCGCCCGTCTCGACGTGGACGGCTTCCCAGACACCGTCGGCGTACGGCTGTGAGACATAGCCGGTCGCGGCCGAGGCGTCGGGCTCGAAGCTGATCCGCGTCAACCCGACCGGCTCGAACAGGCGCTCGCGGACGTAGTCCGTGTACGGGCGGCCGGAGGCTCTCTCGACCACGATCCCCAGCAGCGCGTAGGCGAGGTTCGAGTAGTGGAAGCGGGCGCCGGACGGGAGCACCATCTCGGCCTCGGCGAGCGTCTCGAGCAGCTCGTCGGGAGGCGCGAAGCGGAACGTGAGCCACGAGTCGTCGTGCGTCTCGCGCTGCAGGCCCGACGCGTGCGAGAGGAGCCGGCGGATGGTCGGCGAGTGCGCGGCGCCCTCGAGGTGCCGGTCGATCGTGTCCTCGAGGTCGAGCTTGCCCTCGTCGCGGAGCTGCATGATCGCGGCCGCGGTGAAGGTCTTCGTGATCGACCCGACGCGGTACTGCGTGTCGGGCGTCGCCTCAACGGCGGACCCCACGTTTGCGGCGCCGATCGCCGTTTCCCAGATGACCTCGCCGTCGCGCAGGACGGCCGCGGCGAGGCTGGCGAGCCGCTTCTCGCGCTGCTCCGTGCGAACGAGCTGCTCGAGCCTGGCGCTCAGGCGGTCAGGCGTGGACATGGAGCTCCGTTCCTATCAGGTCGACGGCGCGCTCGATGTCCTCGTCGCCGACGTCGAGGTGCGTGACGGCACGCCGCCACCCGGGCCTGAGCCCACCGACGCCGACACCGCGCTCGAGCAGCCGCTCGCGCAGGCCCGGCTCGTCGGGGATCGGGACGAAGTTCGTCTCGACCGTGGCGGGATCGAGCCCGATCCCCTCGGCGAGACGCTTCGCGCGGGCGTGGTCGTCGGCAAGCCGGTCGACGTGGTGGTCGAGCGCATAGAGCATCGCGGCGGCGGCGATCCCGGACTGGCGCAACGCGCCGCCGAAGAGGAACTTCGCCTCCCACGCGCGCTCGATCGTCTCCGCCGGGCCGGCGAGGATCGCGCCGAAGGGACAGCCGAGTCCCTTCGAGAAGCAGACCGTGACGGTGTCCGCGAGCTTGCCCCACGCAGACGGCTCGACCTCGGCCGCAACCGCCGCGTTGAACAGGCGCGCTCCGTCGAGGTGAACGGCCGCGCCCCTCGCGCGGGCCGCCTCGACCGTCGCCCGGAACTCGTCGAGGGGCCAGACCCGCCCGCCGGAGCTGCGGTGCGTGTTCTCGAGCACGACCACGCTGCCGGGCCCGAGCTCGGCGACCTCCTCGATCTGCTCGGGCGTCGGCCTCCCCGCCTCGGCGACGAGCCCCTGCATGACGAGGCCGGAGTGGATTGCGGGTCCTCCCCACTCGTAGATGAGGACGTGCGTGCGCTCCTCCGCGACGACCTTGCAGCCCGGCCAGCTGAGCACGCGCAGCGCCGCCTGGTTCGCCATCGTCGCGGTCGGCAGGAAGAGCGCCGCCTCGTGCCCGAGCAGCTCCGCCGCCCGCCGCTGCAGCTCGTTCGTCGTCGGATCCTCCCGCGCCTGCTCGTCACCGGTCTCGGCGGCCGCCATGGCCGCGAGCATCCCCGGCGTCGGCTTGGTCATCGTGTCGGAGCGGAGGTCGATCACGACCGGTGACGCTACCGTAGCCCGGTGGACCTGAGCCTTCTGGACGAGACCCTGCGCGACCGCGGCGAGCCGGCGTTCCGCGCCCGCCAGGTGTGGGAGTGGACGGCGCGCGGCGCCTCCGACTACGTCGCGATGACGAATCTGCCGCTCGCCCTGCGCGAGGAGCTCGCGACGACCGTGCCGTTCTCGACCCTCGCGGTCGAGACGGAGCGCGAGTCCCGCGACGGCACGGTGAAGACGCTCTTCCGCACGGCGGACGGCCACCCGGTCGAGGCGGTGCTGATGCGCTATCGCGACGGCCGCCGCTCGCTCTGCCTCTCGTCCCAGTCCGGCTGTCCGCTCACCTGCACGTTCTGCGCGACGGGCGCGATGGCCTTCGGGCGCAACCTGACCGCCTCGGAGATCCTCGACCAGGCGCTCCACTTCCGGCGCACGACCGAGGTCGACCACGCCGTGTTCATGGGGATGGGCGAGCCGATGCTCAACCTCGACGAGGTGCTCGGCGCGGCGCGGCGCCTGCCGGACCTGGGCATCACGCACCGGCGGACGACGATCTCCACGGTAGGCTGGCTCCCGGGACTGCGGCGCTTCGTCGACGAGGTGGACGAGCCGATCCGGCTCGCCCTCTCGCTCCATGCGGCCGACGACGAGCTCCGCTCGCGGATCATGCCGGTGAACGAGAAGTACCCCGTTGCAGAGGTCGTCGCGGAGTGCCGGCGGCACGCGGAGGCGACGAACCGCCGCGTCTTCGTCGAGTACGTGATGCTCGCCGGGGTGAACGACGCGCCGGAGCAGGCGCGCGCGCTCGCGGAGCTTCTCGGCTATGGCAACTTCAAGGTCAACCTCATCCCGTACAACCCGACAGGGCTCTACGAAGGCTCGTCCCGGGACCGGATCGCCGCCTTCCGGCACGAGCTCGAGCGGGCACGCGTCCCGGTCACGGTCCGCCTGACGCGCGGCCGAGACATCGAGGCCGCCTGCGGCCAGCTCGCCGCCGCGCCGCGGGTCAGACGCCGCTCGGCGCCTGCGTCGCAGCCGGCGCCGGCTTTGCGTCGGCCTGCGGGTGCTCCTCGAAGCCGTACTTGACGACGGGGCGCTTCGCGGCCCGCACCTCGTCGAGCCGCCCCACCGGCCGGTGGTGGGGCGCGTCCTTCAACAGCTCGGGGTTGTCGGCCGCCTCCCGCGCGATGGCGAGCATGGCGTCGCAGAAGGCGTCGAGCGTCTCTTTCGTCTCGGTCTCGGTCGGCTCGACCATCAGCGCCTCCGGGACGATGAGCGGGAAGTAGATCGTCGGCGGGTGGAACTCGTAGTCCATCAGCCGCTTCGCCACGTCGAGCGCCGTGCAGCCGTACTGTCTCTTCAGGGTCTTCGCAGAAACCACAAACTCGTGCATGCAGAGGCGGTCGAACGGGAGGTCGTACGCCTCCTTCAGCCGCGCGAGGACGTAATTCGCGTTGAGCACGGCGGCCTCGGACATCTCGCGCAGCCGCGGGCCCCACATCCGGATGTAGGCGTACGAGCGGACGAAGACGCCGAACGGCCCGGTGAAGCCGCGCACCTTGCCGATCGTCTGCGGGCGGTCGTAGTCGAGCCCGAAGCCGCCTTCCTCCCGCCGCACGACGGCCGGCACGGGCAGGAACGGCTCCAGGATGTCGCGCACGGCGATCGGGCCGCCCCCGGGGCCGCCCCCGCCGTGGGGCTGCGAGAACGTCTTGTGCAGGTTGATGTGGACGATGTCGAAGCCCATGTCGCCGGGGCGCGAGATGCCGCAGACGGCGTTGAGGTTCGCGCCGTCGTAGTACATGAGGGCGCCGGCGCCGTGGAAGATCCCCTCGATCTCGTCGATGTTCTCGTCGAAGAGGCCGACCGTGGACGGATTCGTGAGCATCAGCGCGGCGGTGTGCTCGTCGACCTTGCCGCGCAGGTCGTCGACGTCGATGTTGCCGCGCGCGTCCGTCTGGACGTGCGTGAGCTCGTAGCCGGCCATCGTGACCGAGGCGGGGTTCGTGCCGTGCGCGGTGTCCGGAATCACGACCTTGCGCCGCTGCTCTTCCTCGCCGCGAGAGGCGAAGTACGCACGCACGAGCATGAGGCCGGTCAACTCGCCCTGCGAGCCGGCGGCCGGCTGGAGCGAGACCGCGTCGAGCGCCGTCACCTCGGCGAGGATCTCCTGCAGCCGCCACATCAGCTCGAGCGCCCCCTGTGCGCCGTCCTCCTCCTGCAGCGGATGTAGTCGCGCGAATCCCGGCAGCGCGGCGAGGCGCTCGTTGATCCGCGGGTTGTACTTCATCGTGCACGAGCCGAGCGGATAGAAGCCGGTGTCGACGCCGAAGTTGCGCGTCGAGAGCTCGGTGAAGTGGCGGACGAGCTCGAACTCCGGCACCTCCGGCAGCCGCGGCGGCTCGCCGCGCCGGAGCTCCTCCGGGACATCTGCGGCGGGCAGCCCTTCGGGACGCGGGATGACGGAGGACCGGCGGCCCGGGCTCGACTTCTCGTAGACCAGCTTCATCCGGTCACCTCGGCGAGCACGTCGGCGAGCCGGTCGATCTCCTCGGGCGTGCGGCGCTCCGTCACGGCCACGAGCAGCACGTCGTCCAGACCCTCGTAGTCGCGGCCGAGCGCATAGCCGGGATGGATGCCCCGCTCCCGGGCCGCGGCAACGACCTCTCGCGCGTTCCGTCCGACGCGGACCGCAAACTCCTTGAACGTTGCCTTATCTGAGAACACCAGCTCGAGTCCCGCCCGCTCTGCGAGGCGCTGCTTCGCGTACGCCGCCAGCGACAGGCAGGTCTCCCCCAGCTCCCGGAGCCCCTGCGGCCCGAGCCACGTGAGGTAGACGAGCCCGCCGAGTGCGAGCAGCGTCTGGTTCGTGGTGATGTTGGAGGTGGCCTTCTCCCGCCGGATGTGCTGCTCCCTGGTCTGCAGGGTGAGGACATAGCCGCGCTCGCCCGCGGTGTCTACGGTCTCGCCGACGATCCGCCCCGGCATGCGCCGGATGAACTCCTCGCGAGCCGCGAGGAAGCCGTAGTGCGGCCCACCGAACGAGGGGAAGTTGCCGGCGGCCTGTCCTTCGCCCAGCGCGAGCGCCGCGCCGTAGCGCCCCGGCGCCTCGAGCACGCCGAGCGAGAGCAGGTCGACGTGGGCCATCGGCAGCGCACCCGCCTCGTTGGCCCTGGCGACGAGCTCCGGCGCGGGCTCGAGGCAGCCGAAGAAGTTGGGTTGCTGGAAGATGACCGCCGCAGCGTCGGCCGCCGCGCGCTCCAGGTCGTCGGGATCGGTCGTCCCGTCGCGGTGCGGTACCTCGACGATCTCGAGCCCGAAGCCGGCGGCGTAGGTCTTGACGACCTGCCGCACCTGCGGGTTGGTCGCCTCGGTCACCACCACCTTGCTGCGGCCGGTGGCGTGCTTCGCCACGTAGCACGCGTCGGCGGCCACGCTCGTGCCGTCGTAGCCGGAGGCGTTCGAGACGTCCATGCCGGTCAGCTCGCAGATCGCGGTCTGGTACTCGAAGATCGCCTGCAGGACGCCCTGGCTCATCTCCGGCTGGTACGGCGTGTACGCGGTCAGGAGCTCTCCTCGCTGGAGAATCGTGTCGACGACCGCGGGCACGTAGTGGTCGTAGATGCCGGCCCCGAGGAAGGACAGCTCGCTTCCCGCGTCGGCGTTCTGCTCGGCGAGAGCCGCGACGTGCGCGAAGACCTCCTGCTCGGAGAGCGCCGGCTCCAGATCGAGCTCCCGCCCGAAGCGGACCGCCTGCGGCAGATCGCGAAACAGCTCGTCGATCGACGCAACACCGATCGTCGCGAGCATCTCCTCGCGGTCGGCGTCGGTGAGGGCGAGAAACGGGTGCTGCGTCACTGCTCGGCCAGCACCTGCCGGTAGGCCTCGGCGTCGAGGAGCGCATCCACCTCGCCGGCCTCGGAGACGCGGATGCGGACGAGCCAGCCGTTGCCGTACGGGTCCTCGTTCACCGTCTCCGGGGCGTCCACCACCTGCTGGTTCACCTCGAGCACCTCGCCCGAGAGCGGCGCGATCACGTCGGAGACCGCCTTGACCGACTCGACCTCGCCGTAAGACTGCCCCTTCGTCACGGTCGAGCCGGGCTCGGGCGGCTCGAAGTGGACGAGCTCGCCCAGCGCGTCGGCCGCGAACCACGTGATCCCGAGCACGGCCTCTTCCCCCTCGACGCGGGCCCAGTCGTGCTCCTCGTGGTACTTCAGGTCGTCGGGATAGCTCTCGGCGGCTGCCACTCAGTCCTCCCTCTTGTAGAACGGCTTCTGCACGACATGGGCCCGGCGCGGGCGGCCGCGGACGTCGATCGTCAACTCCGTCTCGGGCTTCGCCTGGGCGGACGGCACGTAGCCCATCCCGATCCCGATGTCGAGCATCGGCGAATGCGTGCCCGACGTCACCTCGCCGCCCCCGGAGATGCCCATCCCCTGCCGCGGGACTGCCTTCTCCTCCATCACGAAGGCGACGAGCTTCCGCTCGGGCCCCTCGTCCTTCACCCGCCGCAACGCCTCGACGCCTTCGAACTCCTTGCCGAGCGCGCAGACCCACCCGAGACCCGCCGAGATTGCGTCCGTCTCCGGGCCGATGTCGTTGCCGTGGAGCGGGAAGCAGACCTCGAGGCGCAGCGTGTCGCGTGCACCCAGGCCGCACGGCACGACGCCGCGCGCGAACACCGCGTCCCAGAGCCGAACCGCGTCGTCGCTCATGCAGAGCAGCTCGCAGCCGCCCTCGCCGGTGTAACCGGTGCGGTTGACCATGACCTCGACGCCGTCGAGCGTGGTCTCGGCGAAGGTGAACGGAGTGGCCGGAGGCAGCCCGAGCCGCTCGATCGCCCGCGGCCCCTGCACGGCGAGCAGCGCGCAGTCGTCGGAGACGTCGCGCACGTCCGAGCCGGGGATCTCCCGCTCCTTCAGCCATGCGTAGTCCGCCTCGCGGTTGGACGCATTCACGACGAGCAGGTAGGAGCCCTCTCCCATCCGGTACGCGATGAGGTCGTCGACGATCCCGCCGTCCTCGTTCGTCAGCAGCGTGTACTGCGCCTCGCCGGGCGCGAGCCGGTCGAGGTCGTTGGAGAGCGCGCCTTGCAGCAGCTCGTGGGCGCGCGGGCCCTCCACCTCGAGCTCGCCCATGTGCGAGACGTCGAAGACGCCGGCGTCCGTCCGGACCGCGCGATGCTCCGGGATCACGCCCGCGTACTGGACGGGCATCTCCCAACCGGCGAACGGCACCATCCGCGCCCCGAGCTCGACGTGCCGATCGTGGAGCGGCGTGTGCTGGAGTGTCTCGGGCATGGCCAGGCCCGATCCTAGTGTGTCCCAGCTGCGCCCCGACTCAGTGAAAACCCGCCCCAGAACGGAGCCGCCCCGGCTCGTCTCAGGGACGGGCCGGGGCGGCGGACCGGGTCGTGGGGTTGACTCTTACGGTCAACCCTGTTGAGGGCACCGTGAATGTGCCCGCTGTCGGCGGGCCGAAACCTGTCCGCGCGAAAAAAGTTCGGGCTCTACTCGCCGCGCAGGAAGGACGGCACATCGAGCCCTTCCTCGCCCTGCTGCTCCGAGGCGCCGGACGGAACCGGGACGGGCGCCTCGGCAGCGCCCCCGCGCCGCCGGCGGCGCTGGCCGCCGAAGCCGGTGGCGATCACGGTGACCCGCACCTCGTCGCCCATCGCCTCGTCGATCACCGCGCCGAAGATGATGTTCGCGTTCTGATCCGCGGCACTCGTCACGACCTCGGCCGCCTCGTTCACCTCGAACAGACCGATGTCCGGGCCGCCGGTGATGTTGAGCAGGATCCCGGTGGCGCCCTCGATCGACGACTCGAGCAGCGGCGACGAGACCGCGCCGCGCGCGGCGTCCGTCGCGCGGTTGTCCCCGCTCGCGACCCCGATCCCCATCAGGGCCGAGCCGGCCTCGCGCATGATCGTCCGCACGTCGGCGAAGTCGAGGTTGACGAGGCCGGGGACCGTGATCAGGTCGGTGATGCCCTGCACGCCCTGGCGGAGGACATCGTCGGCCATCCGGAACGCGTCGACGACCGACGTCTGCTTCTCGACCACCTGGAGCAGCCGGTCGTTCTCGATCACGATCAGCGTGTCGACCCTGTCGCGCAGGTTCTCGATGCCCTGCTCGGCCTGTTGTCCGCGCCGCCTGCCCTCGAAGCCGAACGGCTTCGTGACGACGCCGACGGTCAGCGCGCCGAGCTCGCGGCCGAGCTCGGCGAGGATCGGAGCGCCGCCCGTGCCGGTACCGCCGCCCTCTCCAGCGGTGATGAAGATCATGTCGGCGCCCTTCAGCGCCTCCTTCAGCTCGTCGCGACTCTCTTGTGCCGCCGCCTGCCCGACCGTCGGATCCGCGCCCGCGCCGAGACCTCTGGTCGCGGCCGAGCCGATGTGGATCTTCACGTCGGCGTCGCAGACCATCAGGGCCTGCGCGTCGGTGTTGACGGCGATGAACTCCACGCCCGACATGCCGGCGTCCACCATCCGGTTGACGGCGTTCGTTCCACCGCCGCCGACGCCGACGACTCTGAGAAGTGCGAGGTAGTTCCCGGCTGCGTCGCTCGTGCTCATGGGCACCGAACCTGAACCTTTGGTAGAGGATTGGGGCTGAAGTCAGCGACTTCGCGCCGGAGGGTACGTGCGCGCACGCTCGCTGTCAACCGGAGGTCGAGGTTCAGAGTCTCAACCTCTACCAGAGCCTTGTAGCAGGATCGCGGTGGGCGTCCCGGCGCCCGAGACCGCCCGGCCGGGAACGCTCACGTCGAGGTAGGTCGAGCCGGCGGGCAAGGTCGCGAGCGCCCGTTCGGCGACGGCGACCTTCAGCTTGACGTCGACCGGGACTCCCAGCAGGAGCAGTCGGCCGGAGCGAAGGTGGAAGACGAGCAGGCCGTGCGCGTATTCCGCGGACGCGACGCGCGCGCGAAATGCTCCGGCGACCGAGATCGCCCGCGCGGCGGCGCCTGTCCCTCCCGCCGCCAGGACCGCGCCGATCTGCACCTGCGTCCTACCGCTGACCCACACCCGCGGCAGCCTCGGGTCGGCCCGCGCCGGCAGCCGCTCGATCACCCGGCCGCGGGCTGAGACGAGCCAGCTGTCCGGACCGCGCCGCAGGACTGCCGCCGGCCGCTCCGGGACGACGGAGAGCCGCAGGGTGTGCGGGAAGGCGCGGTCGTAGCTCGCGCGCACGACCGTGGGCAGGGCCTCGACCCGTCGCATCGCCGCCGGGCCGTCGAGCCCGACGAGAGACGTCCCCACCAGCGGCGAGAGTGCTCCGCGAACCTGGGCCGCGAGTCGAGGCGAGCCTCCCTGGACTTCGATTCGATCGACCGCGAAGAGCGCGGTCTCGCGGGCGAACGCGTACGCGCCGAGCCCGAAGAGGAGGATGCCGCAGCCGACGGCGAGCGAGCGTCGCGTCGGCGCGAGCCGGTCCAGCAATTCCCTGACGCCGATCTGGGGCAGCCGTATCCGCCGCGGCAGCGATGCCGCCTCCGCGCGCGCCACGGACAGTGAGAAGCGAGCCCTCACAGGCACCTTTCGGTGTTCGGCGCCGGACCCGTCCCTCCTACAGGCCGGGCAGCTCGAGCGGGCCGAGGTACTCGACCTCGTGCTCGAGCCGAACCCCGAACTGCTCGTGCGCGCGGCGGCGCCCCTCGGCCATCAGTGCGAGGGCATCGGCAGTCGTCGCGCCGCCGGCGTTCTCGATGAAGTTCGCGTGCTTGGGGGAGATCTGGGCGCCGCCGATCCTGTGCCCCTTGAGGCCGCAGGCCTCGAGCATCCTCCCCGCGCTCAGCTCGTGCTCGGGATTCTTGAAGACGCTGCCGAAGGTGCGGCGGTTCGTCGGCTGCGCCGCCTTGCGGCGAGCGTTCAGCTCCCGCACCTCGGCCTTGATCTCGTCCGGTGGACGCGGCCGCAGCCGCAACTCGGCGCGCAGGACGACCTGGCCGTGCCGGAGCTCCGAGTGCCGGTAGCCGAGGCCGAGCCCGGTCGGCGTCAGCCAGCCGTTCCCGCCGGCCGTTGCGACGAGCGCCCGTTCGAGGACGCCTGCGAAGTCGCCCTCGTAGGCGCCGCCGTTCATCCAGACGCCTCCGCCGATCGTGCCGGGGATGGCGCAGGCGAACTCGAAGCCGCCCAGCCCGGCGGCCCGCGCGCGGTGGAGGGCGACGGCGTTCGCGGCGCCGCCGCCGACGCGCAAGACGTCGCCGTCCGCCTCGACGGCCGCGAGCTCGCCGCCGAGCCTGAGCACGAGCGCGTCCACGCCGTCGTCCGCCGCGAGGAGGTTCGAGCCGAGGCCGATCACGGCCACCGCGAGGGAGCGCTCGGCCGCCCACTGCAGAAGCTCCTCCACCTCACGCTCCGACTCCGGTCGGGCGAATGCGCGCGCCGGCCCGCCGGTGCCGAGCGTCGTGAAGCGGGCGAGCTCGACTCCCTCCTCGACGTTCATGCCAGCGCCTCGAGGATCAGCGGCGCGGCGCGGTCGACGTCGCCGGCGCCGAGCGTGAGCACGGTGTCTCCGCTGCGGGCCCAGCCCGCGACGAAGCGGGCGGCGTCCTCGAGCTCCGGCGCCCAGCCGATCCGCATCCCGGGGCGCAGACGTGCGAGCTCGTCGACGATCAGCCGTCCGCTCACCCGGGGGAGCGGCTGTTCGCGGGCCGGATAGATCTCCGTCACGCAGACCGCGTCGGCCACGGCGAGCGCCTGCGCGAAGCCGTGGGCGAGGTGCAGCGTGCGCGAGTAGAGGTGCGGCTGGAAGAGCGCCAGGAGCCGTCCCTCGCCGCGAGCCGCGGCGAGGTCGGCGGCGAGCTCCGCCGGGTGGTGCGCGTAGCTGTCGAGGACGACGACGCCGCCCGCCTCGCCCTTCGGCTCGAGCCGGCGGCCCGCCCCGCGAAACTCGACGATGACAGCCTCGGCGTCACCTCGGGGCACGCCGGCGACCTCGAGGGCGGCGAGCGCCGCGGCGGCATTCCGCCGGTTGTGCTCTCCGGGTACGGCGAGCTCGAGCGCGACGGGGTCGAGCGCCTCTGCGCGCACGACGTGCGGCACGGCCCGGAGCCAGTCCTCGAAGAAGGACTCGACCTCGGCCCGGGAGCGGAAGGTCGTGTGGTGGTCGAGGTCGACGTTGAGGAGGACGGCGATCTCCGGGCGCAGGGCCGCCACGGACCGGTCCGACTCGTCCCCCTCGACGACGAGCCAGCCCGAGCCGGCCCGCGCGTTGCCGCCGAGCTGCGGCACGTCGCCGCCGATGAGGAAGGCGGGATCGAGGCCGAGCCGGTCGAGGCAGAAGGCGATCATCGCGCTCGTGGTCGTCTTCCCGTGCGCGCCGGCGACGACGATCGCCCCCCGCAGCGAAACGAGCTCGGCGAGCAGGTCGGCGCGGGGGCGTCCCTCGACGCGCCCTGCGAAGGCCGTGGAGACGTACGCCTCCCAGCCGGCAGGCGGCTCCGGGGGCTCCGCCGAGATCTCGACCGCAACCTCGTCGAGGTGGAGCAGGTACGGCGTCTCAGCCCGGTCCCAGCCCGCGACCTCGGCGCCCCAGGCGCGCGCGAGCAGCGCGTAGCCGCTCATGCCGGCGCCGCCGATCCCGGCGAGCCAGATTCGCCTACCGGCGAGCGGCTGCGAGGGAGACGAGCTCATCCGCGATCTTTTCCGCTGCGTCCGGCTTCGCGACCGCGCGCATCGCGACGGCCATCGCCGCGAGGCGGTCGGGGTCGGCGAGCAGCTCCTCCACCACCTGCGGCGCACGCGCCGCCTCGGGTTCCGGCACGACGACGGCGCCGCCGGCGTCGGCGAACCAGTCGGCGTTCTTGTCCTGGTGCCCGCCCGTCGCGAACGCGCCCGGGACGAGGACGGCGGGCAGCCCCGCCGCGGCGAGCTCCCAGACCGACCCGCCGGCGCGTGCGAGCGTCACGTCGGCCGCTCCGTAGGCGAGCCCGATCTCGTCGATGAACGGACGCAGGACGTAGTCGGGACGGGACACGCGCTCGTGCAGCTCGGGATAGTCGCGCTCGCCGCACAGGTGGACGACGGCAGGCCCCTGCTCCGCCCAGGCGTCGAGCGCCAGATCGTTGAGCAGGCGCGCGCCGAGCGAGCCCCCGAAGACGAGGACGACCTGCGCGTCGGCCGGCAGCCCCAGGCGCCGGCGAGCCTCGCCGCGATCGACCGGCTGCGACGCCGACGGGATCGGCCGCCCGACGGCCCGGTACTTCTCTCCGTGCAGGCCGAGCGGGAAGGCGAGGAAGACACGCTCTGCGAGCGGTGCCGCGAGCCGGTTCGCGAGCCCCAGGTGGGCATCCGCCTCGCTGAGCGCGCACGGGATCCCTTGCAGCCGAGAGGCGAGGACCATCGGGCCGGCGACGTACCCGCCGGCGCCGAGCACCGCGTCCGGCCTGCGCCGGCGGAGGATGCGCAGGCAGGCGGCCGGTGCGGTGATCGCCTGCCCGGCGGCGCGCACCAGCTTCATTCCCGCCCGCCGCGGCAGACCGGAGACGGCGAAGGCGTCGAACTCGTAGCCGAGCTCAGGAACGAGCCGCGCCTCGACGCGATCCGGCGACCCGGCGAACGTCACCAGCCCGCCCCGCCGCCGCAGCGCCTCCGCGACGGCCAGCGCCGGCGCGACGTGTCCGACCGTCCCTCCGGCCGCGATCAGGAACCGCAGCTGCCGCTCGTCCGCCATTGCCACGGGCGATGTTAAGGAGCACGCCCACCCCGGCGAGCATCACCACGAGGCTCGAGCCGCCGTACGAGACGAACGGCAGCGGGATCCCGGTCAGCGGTGCGACGCCGATCACGGCGGCCATGTTGATCGCCGCCTGGCCGCAGACGAGCGCCGTGATCCCCGCGGCGAGGCGCTTTGCGAACGGGTCCCGGGTCGCGATCGCGAGGCGCACGCCCGCGTACGCGAACGTGCCGAACGCGGCGACGAGGAGGGCGACGCCCACGAGCCCGAGCTCCTCCCCGACGACGGCGACCATCATGTCGGTGTGGGCCTTGGGCAGGTAGTGGAGGCACTCGATGCACTGGCCGAGCCCCCGGCCGAAGACCCCGCCGGAGCCCATGCTGATCAGCGCCTGGACGTTCTGGAGGCCCGCCCCCGTCGGGTCCTTCCACGGATCGAGGAAGGTGAGGAGCCGGTCGCGCCGGTACGGGGACGTCCAGGCGGCGATGGCCGCCAGCCCGAACACGAGGCCGTACGCGGAGGCGAGCAGCGGCAGCCGCGTCCCGGAGACGAGCAGGATCGCGCCGACCACGAGGAGCAGGGTGAGCGCGGTACCGAGGTCCGGCTCCACGAGCACGAGCGCGGCGAACAGCAGGACGAGGAACCCGAGCGGCCGTGCGAGCTCCTTCAACGTGCGAGGCGGCTTACGGCGCGACAGATAGGCCGCCGTCCAGATGACGAGCGCGAGCTTCGCGAGCTCCGACGGCTGGAAGACGAGTGGGCCGGCGGAGATCCAGCGGCGCGCTCCGTTGACCCGGGAGCCGACGACGAGCACGCCGAGACAGAGGATCAGGGAGGTCACGACGAGCGTCGGCGCGAGCGCCCGCAGCCGGTCGAGCTCGACCCGCGAGACGACGACGAGCAGGGCGACGCCCACGAGCGCGTAGATGACCTGACGCTCGACGTAGCCGAGCGGGTTGGCATTGCCGAGCGCGGCCGATCCCGAGGTCGCGCTGTAGACCATGACGAGACCGAACAGCACGAGCGCCGCCGTGACCAGGACGAGCAGATTCCATTCGAACTGGAGCTGCCTGTTCCTCATTTCCCGCTCCAGCGCCCGCAAAGCGGGGCCCTCCGCTCCTGGGTGAGCTCCATCGAGCCTACGCTCACATCAGCTCCTGCACGAGCCGGCGGAAGGCGTCGCCGCGCTCCTCGAAGTTCGCGAACTGGTCGTAGCTCGCGCAGGCCGGTGAGAGGAGGACGACGTCGCCGGGTTGGGCGTCCGCCGCGGCCTGCGAGACGGCGGTGGGCAGGTCGCCGGCCCGCGCGTAGGCCCGCCCGGCCGCGTCGAGCGCGGCGGCGAGCTCGTCGCTCGCGGCGCCGACGAGGTAGACGGAGCGGACGTTCTCGGGCAGCTCGCGGGCAAAGGGCGCGAAGTCCTCGCCCTTGAGCGAGCCGCCGAGGATGACCCGGAGCGGCGACTCGTACGCGGCGACGCCGCGCCTGGCGGCGGCGGTGTTCGTCGCCTTCGAGTCGTTGACCCAGCGCACGCCCCGTAGCTCGCGGACGAGCTCGAGCCGGTGCGGGACGCCGGGGAACGTGCGGAGCGCGTCGGCGATCGCCTCGTCGCCGACTCCGGCGTCGCGGGCCGCGGCGGTCGCAGCGGCGGCGTTCTCCCTGTTGTGCCGTCCGGGGATGAGCGGCTCGGCCGGGAGCGGGTCGTCGGCGGAGAACTCGATCCCTTCGATCCCGAAGCCGCGCGGGACGACCTTCGCGCGCGCACGTTCGAAGATGCGGAGCTTCGCCTCGCGATACGCGTCGAAGGTGCCGTGCCGGTCGAGGTGGTCGGGCTCGAGGTTGAGGAGGACCGCGACGTCGCAGGCGAGGGTGTGCACGTCCTCGAGCTGGAAGCTCGAGAGCTCGCAGACGACCCACGTGCCCTCCGCGGCGGCCTCGGCCGCGTCGGTGAGGGCGCGCCCGACGTTGCCGGCGACCTCGACAGACCGTCCGTCGGCGCGGAGGATCGCGCCGAGCAGCTCCGTCGTCGTCGTCTTGCCGTTCGTGCCGGTGACGCCGATCAGCCGCGTGCCCGTGGGCAGCAGCCGGTAGCCGAGCTCGACCTCGCTCCAGACCGGCAGCCCGCGCCTCCGCGCGCCGGCGACCAGGCCGGACTCGGCCGGTACCCCCGGGCTCTTCACGACGAGATCCACCCCTTCGAGCAACGCCTCCTCCTCCGTTCCAAGGCGGAGTTCGACGCCGAGCTCGCCGAGCCTGCCGACCTCGGCAGCCGGGGAGCGGTCGGCCGCGACGACGTGCACGCCGCGCCGCGCGAGCGCGCCCGCCGCCGCGCGGCCCGACCGCGCGAGCCCGACGACGAGCGCCCGTCGCGGCAGCCATGCCTCGTCCTGCGACGGCCCGTTGGGACGCGTCCCCTTCACGACAAACGGTCTCCCCCGATGGGGGGCGTGGGGCCCCTGGGGTCAGCGTAGGCGTCCGAGGCTGACGGAGCTGTGGAGGCTTGTTCGCGGATGCGATACGGATTCGTCACCCGGCTCCCGCGTCCTCAGCGCAGCCGGCCGCTCACCACGGCCTCGCCGCCCGCTTCCACGACCGCCAGATCCTCGAAGCCCGCGCCGGCGAGCCAGCGTCCCAGCTCCTCCCCGGCTGCCGCGTCCGGCTCTGCGAAGGCGACGCGCCCGTGAGCCGAGAGCACCCGCGCGAATTCCTCGCCCACCGCGGCGAGCGCTCCGTACTCCAGCACGATCCGGCCGACGGCAGCTGCGACGGCGCCGTCCGGGAGCGGCAGAACCGGAGCGGCCCCGACCAGGTACGCCACGCCGCTCGCCCCTGCGGCGTGCGCCTCCCCCAGCAGCTCCTCGAGCTCGTCGACCTGCGAGCGCACGACGTAGACCCAGCCGTCGCCGACTCGCTCGTGCGCCCCGAGCGCCAGACCCCCGCCGCCGAGCACGAGCACGTCCTCCCCCGGCTCCAGCCGCGCCGCGTCGAGCAGGGCCTGCTCGATCTCGCCCACGCTCATCGCTGCCCGAAGTAGTAGCGGTAGAAGAGCGCGAAGCCGACCGCGCACAGGAGGCCCGCGACGATCCAGAAGCGCACCGTGATCTTCGTCTCGGACCACGCCTTCATCTCGAAGTGGTAGTGGATCGGCGCCATCAGGAAGACGCGTCGCCCGAAGCGCTTGAACGAGAACACCTGGATCATCACCGAGAGCGCCTCGATCACGAAGACGCCGCCGATGAAGAGGAGCAGCACCTCGACCTTCATCATGATCGCGAAGGCCGCGAGCGCGCCGCCGAACGCCATCGAGCCGGTGTCGCCCATGAACACCTCGGCAGGGAACGCGTTGAACCAGAGGAACCCCACCGCCGCGCCGATCAGCGCCGCACCCACGATCGCGAGATCGAGCTTCGTCAGGTTCCGGTGACCCGCAGGCCCCGACCGCACGTACGAGACGACGTTCATCGCCATGAACGTGAAGAGCGCGATGATCCCCGTCCCGGCCAGGAGCCCGTCCACGCCGTCGGCGAGGTTCGTCCCGTTCGCGGCCCCGGCGATCACGAAGAAGAGGAACACGTACCACGCATACGACAGCGGCACGGTGACGTCGATCACCGGGATGTAGACGTCGGTGCTCAGGTGGAGGTGGCGCGCAACGATCGCGACCACGAGCGTGACGCCGGCGAGGAGGATGAGCTTCCAGCGCCCCGGCAGGCCGAGCGACCGCTTGTGGGTCAGCTTGATGAAGTCGTCGAGGAAGCCGATCGCGCCACAGGCGAGCGCGGTGAAGAGCACCGTCAGGGACTGGAGGCGGAAGTGGCTGACCGGCAGGAAGGCGACGGTCGCCGCGAACAGGATCAGCAGGCCTCCCATCGTCGGAGTCCCCTGCTTCGTGAAGTGGCGCTCCGGCATCTCCTCCCGAATGTGCTGGCCGAACTCGTTGCGGCGGAGGAAGTCGATGAACCTCGGCCCGATCAGGAGAGGGATCGCGAGCGCCACCCCGGCCGCAATGAGGACGCGAATCATGCGCCCGCCTCCGCCAGCGCCTCGGCGACGACCTCGAGGCCGACGGACCGCGATCCCTTGACGAGGATCGCGTCGCCCGGCCGCACGAGCCCGCGCGCGACCTCCACCGCCTCGGCGGCGGTGGGCACCCACTCGTCGGGCGCGTAACCGCGCGCGAGCTCCCCCACTCCCAGCACGAGGTCGATCGGCTCGGCCTCCCGTCCGATCTCCTCGTGGTAGCCGGGAGCGCCCGGCCCGAGCTCCGCCATCTCGCCGAGCACGGCGACCGTCCGCCGGCCGGCCGCCCGCTCGAGCAGATGGGCGAGCGCCGCCCGCATCGCCAGCGGGTTCGCGTTCCAGGCGTCGTTGATGAGCAGCCCGCCGCCCGGCAGCTCGATCTCCTGCGAACGCCAGATCGAGAAGTCCACCTCCACCGGCTCGCTTGGCGGCTCGACGCCGAGCGCGGCGGCCGCTGTCAGCGCCGCCGCGGCGTTCGTGGCCTGGTGCCGCGCCGAGAAGCCGAACACGACCTCGCGGCCTCGCCAGTGCACGTGCGTCCTCCCGTCGCGAACCTCCGCCTCCGGGGGAGCGAAGCGGCGAACCTCGAGCCGCTCCGGCACGAACGGCTCGAGCTCCGGCGCGTCCTCCGGCAGGATGGCGACGGCGCCGTCCGGGAGCTCGCCGAGGAGCTCCGCCTTCGCGCGGGCGATGTTCTCGAGGCTGCCGAGCTGCTCGAGGTGGACCGGCGCGATCGAGGTGATGACGCCGAGCTCCGGCCGCGCGATCCGTGCGAGATCGCGGATCTGGCCGGGGCCTCGCATCGCCATCTCCGTCACGACGACCTCCGTCTCCGGCTCGATCCGACAGAGGGTTAGCGGCAGGCCGATCTCGTTGTTGAAGCCACGCGGCGCCGCGACGGTGCGCAGGCGCGGGCTCAGGAGCGCCGCGAGGATGTCCTTCGTCGACGTCTTGCCGACCGAGCCGGTGATCGCCACGACCCGAGCATCGCTGCGCGCGCGGACGGCACTGCCCAGCGCACCGAGCGCGACGTGCGCGTCCTCCGGCACGAGCGTCGCCGCGGCGCCGCGCTCGCGGGCGTCGTCGAGGTACGACTCGCCGCCTGAGACGGCCACGAACAGCTCGCCCGGCGCGATCAGGCGCGAGTCCACCTGGACACCGGTCACGGCCTCTGCGTCGCCCTCGAGCCTTCCCAGCGAGAGCGCCCGCACCTCGGCGAGCGGCAACGGGATCAGGTTCGCGCCTCCAGCCTCTTCAGGGCGTCCTTCGCCGCCTCGCGGTCGTCGAACGGCACCGTCCGGTCGGCGAGCTCCTGCCCCTGCTCGGCGCCCTTGCCGGCGATGACGACGACGTCGCCGGGCCGCGCGAGGCCGATCGCCTGCGTGATCGCCGCGGCGCGGTCGAGCTCGAGCTCGACCTCGCCCTCCGCCCCGGCCAGGATCTCGGCGGCGATCGCCTCGGGGTTCTCGCTGCGCGGGTTGTCGGAGGTGACGATCGTGACGTCGGCGAGCTCCGAGGCGAGCCGCCCCATGACCGGCCGCTTGCCGCGGTCGCGGTCCCCGCCGGCGCCGACGACGCAGATCACCCGCGCACCCGCCGCGAGCTCGCGCGCCGCGCGCAGGACGTTCTCGAGGGCGCCCGGCTTGTGCGCGTAGTCGACGATCACCTGGAACGGCTGGCCGGCGTCGACCGACTCGAAGCGGCCCGGCACGCCGCGGACGGACTCGAGCCCCCGCCGGATCGCGTCGTCGTCGATGCCGAGCGCGCGGGCCGCATACAGCGCCGCGAGCGCATTCTCGACGTTGAAACGCCCTCGGAGCCTCAGCGCGACGTCCGCCAGCTCGTTCGCGTCGTCCACGGCGAACGTGATCGCGTCCGGAAGCTCCGCGGCCAGCCGCCGTCCGTACTCGTCGCCGGTGTTCACGACCGCGACCGGCCGCGGCTCGGCGAGAAACAGCCGCCGCTTCGCCTCGAAATACGACTCCATGTCGCCGTGGAAGTCCAGGTGATCCTGGCTGAGATTCGTGAAGACCAGCACCGCGAACCGCACGCGGTCGAGGCGATGGAGCACGGAGGCGTGCGACGAGGCCTCCATCGCACAGGAGCGGTCTCCGGCGTCGAGCATCTCGCGGAACAGACGCTGCAGGTCGATCGCCTCCGGCGTCGTGCGCACGACGCCGCGCCGCTCGCCGCCGACGCGCGCCTCGACCGTGCCGAGCAGTCCCGGCCGCCGGCCCGCGGCGGCGAGGATCGCGAACAGGAGGAAGCTCGTCGTCGTCTTGCCGCTCGTGCCCGTGACGCCGACGACCTCGAGCTCACGGGTCGGCTCGCCGAAGAACACGTCCGCCGCGGGCGCCATCGCAGCACGCGTGTCGCGGACGACCACCTGTGGCAAGGGCAGGTCGAGCGGCCGCTCCACGACGAGCGCGGCCGCTCCGCGCTCCACCGCCTCCGGCGCAAAGTCGTGGCCGTCGGCGCGCTCGCCCGGGACCGCGAAGAAGAGACTGCCTGCCGAGACGGCACGCGCGTCGTAGGCGAGATCGCGCACCTCGACGGAGGGGCGCCCGAGCACCTCCACCGGCTCGAGCGCTGCGACGAGGCGCTCCAAATCCATCGCCGCGAGACTCTACCGAGCCGGCCCTTCGGGCCTCCGATGGTCGAAGCGCTAGAACCTCACCAAGCGCGAAGGCGGCGGCGTAACCCCGTTACGCCGCCGCGAACCAGCGGGCGAGCACGCCTCAGGCATGCTCGCCCGCGACAGAACCGGGCCTCTGAACCGCGCTTCCCAAAAGCAAAGCCTTACTGCACGGAGCCGTCCGGAGACCGCGCTCTCCGGACGGCGCAGTTCGTTCAGCCCGGCGGGCTAGCGAATG